>JALWJU010000001.1 GCA_026997055.1 Paracoccaceae bacterium
CCCAGAGCGCGCCGACTTCCTTCGGCCTCGGGCTCGTGCCGCAGGAGCGGCGCTTCAGCTACGGGCAGTTCGCCGAAAGCCGCGGCGAGCGGGCCGCGCGCACCTTTCGCCTGGCCATGAGCGACATTCCCGGCGAGGTCGGTCAGATGCTGAGCTTTCCGTTTCGCGAGCCGGGCAAGACCGCGCTTTTCGCGCTCGGTATCGGGGCGCTGATCTCGGTGGACCGCACCACCACGATCTTCTGGCAGGACCAGGTATCGCCGGTATTCGACGGCTTTGCCCTGCCTCCGCTGGTGCCGGCCCTGACCAGCCGCGGAATTTCCAACGAGAGCCAGTATCTGCTGGCCGGGCTCGGGGCGACCTATCTGGGCGGGCTGGCCTTCAACGACGAGCGCGCCCAGACCGCGGCGCTCCTGTCAGGCAAGGCGATCGCCTATTCCTACCTGACCTCGCAGATCATCCTGAAGCCGATCTTCGGCCGCCTGCGCCCGGTGGACAATCTCTCGACCTTCACCGGCACCGACCCGGACCGCACCACCGACCCCTGGGCCTTCGGCCATTCGAGCGGGATTTCCTTCGGCGCCGAGATCCACGGCACCTCGATGCCCAGCTTCCACCTGACCCAGTATTTCGCCGTCGCCCGTGTCTATGCCGGCATCTATGACAACAACGTGCTGCCCTACCTGGTGGCCGGGGCGCTCACCGCCTCCAATATCCGCGGCCACCGGCACTGGGTCTCCGACATGGTGGCCGGGGCGGCGATCGGAATCGGCATCGGCAGCCTGATCCTGAACCAGTACGAAGACCGCAAGAATCTCAGCGATGGCGGCGTCTTCATGCCGGTCGTCAGCAGCCAGGGCGTGGGCTTCGCCTATACGATAGAATTCTGAGCCGGACGAGGCGGGAGCGAGCCGCGCCCCAGGCGGCGCGGCCGGGGACCGATTTTTCGCAGAAAAATCGTGGCCGCGCCGAACCACGCCGTATCGCACGGCTTCAGCCGGCCAGAAGCTCCCTTGCCGCGGCGCGCGCGGCCTCGGTGACGGTATCGCCGGAGAGCATCCGGGCGATTTCATCGACCCTTTCAGCCGCGTCCAGCCTGGTCACGTTCGAGAGCGTCTCGCCGCCCTGCACCTGCTTGGAGACGCGCCAGTGATGGGCCGCGCGCGCGGCCACCTGGGGCGAATGGGTGACCACCAGCACCTGGCCGCCTTCGGCCAGCGCCTCGAGGCGGCGGCCGACCGCATCGGCGGTGGCGCCGCCCACGCCGCGGTCGATCTCGTCGAAGATCAGCGTGAGGCCCGGGCGCGCGCCGGTCAGGCAGACCTTCAGCGCCAGCAGGAAGCGGCTCAGTTCGCCGCCCGAGGCGATCCGGTTCAGCGGGCCCGGGGGCGCGCCGGGATTGGGCGCGACCACGAAGGTCACATCGTCGGCGCCTTCCGGCCCCTCCGCGCCCGGCTCGAGCGTGGTCGTGAACACCGCGCGCTCCATCTTCAGCGGCGCCAGTTCCGCCTGCATGGCCCGGTCGAGGCGGCTGGCCGCCTGCCGGCGCGCGGCACTGAGCGCCTCGGCGGCCGCGTCATAGGCGCGCGCGGCCTGCTCGGCCTCGGCGGCGCGCGCGGCGATTCCGGCTTCGCCGGCATCGAGCGCATCGAGGCGGGCGCGCAGGGTTTCGGCGAGCCCGGGCAGGTCGTCGGGCGCAACCGCGTGCTTGCGCGCCGCCGCGCGCAGGGCGAAGAGGCGCTCTTCGGTCTCTTCGAGCTCGCGCGGATCGAAGCGCAGCGCCTCCAGCGCCGCTTCGACCTCGCTGCCGGCCTCGGCCAGCGCGTCCAGGGCGCGCTCCAGCGCGCCGAGCGCCGGGGCGAGCGCCGGGGCTCGGC
>JALWJU010000002.1 GCA_026997055.1 Paracoccaceae bacterium
CAGGAACTGGGGCTGACCGACACCCGCTGGGGCGCCGGCACCATCCTGGGAGGCGTGGTGCTGGGCGGCTGGGGCGGTTTCCGCCGCCGCATCGCCACCTCGCTGATGGGCATCATCGGTATCGGCTTCGGCATCTTCCTGGTGGGGCTGACCCCGGCGCACGCCTTTCCCCTGGCGCTGGCCGCCATCGGGCTGACCGGTTTCATGCAAGTCATGGCCAACGGGCCTTTGCAAGCCGTGTTGCAGGCCGCCGTCGCCCCAGAGATGCAAGGGCGCGTCATGTCTCTGCTCGGCAGCGCCGCCAGCGCCATGTCGCCGCTGTCGCTGGCCGTCGCCGGGCCGCTTTCCGACGCCCTGGGCATACGCACCTGGTACGTTCTGGGCGGCAGCCTCTGCTTGCTGATCGGCATCGCGGGCTATTTCATCCCGGCAGTGATGGGGTTGGAAGAAGGCCGCCCTCAACCCGTCCACGCCTGAGCGCCCCATACGGCAACCGTGCTTGCCCGCAGGCAGCGTTTTCATTGCGCTTCACGCAACGTGGTTGACCCGCCGCTGGCTGGCTGCGTCCTGGCCTCAAACAAAGATGAACATCCACAGCCCCAAAACAGCAAATGGCATTAAAATATACCCATGTTTAAAGCTCTCTTTCGCGCCATGCGGCCGCGCCAATGGACGAAAAACGGCGCCGTCTTCGCCGCCCTGGTCTTCGACGGCCAATTGACCAACCTCTTCGCCTTTGGGCGCACCCTGGCCGGGTTTGGTCTCTTTTGCCTGACGGCCAGCGCGGTGTATCTCTTCAACGATTTGAACGATATCCAGGCCGACCGCCAGCACCCAACCAAACGGCTGCGGCCTATCGCCTCCGGCGCCTTGCCCGTGCCGATCGCACGCGCCGCCGCCCTGGGTTTTGCCTTCGTCGGTCTGGTCGGCGGCTGGCGCCTTTCCCCCCATTTCGGGATGGTGCTCCTGACCTACATGCTGCTGATGATGGCCTATTCCCGCTGGCTCAAGCACATCCCTATCCTGGATGTGCTCATCATCGCCGCCGGATTCGTCCTGCGGGTTCACGCTGGCGTCACCCTCATCCAGGTGCAACGCTTCTCGCCCTGGCTCTACGCCCAGCGCTACGACAACCCGGGCACCTACGCCTTCCTCGGCGACCCCGAGACCACGCTCACCGGCTCGGGGGCCGACACCCGCTTCACCGGGACGCTGGTGCAGGCGCTCAAGACCAGCGAGCGCTACGGCGCCGGGGTCGAGGTCGAGCTGCACCCGCTGCCCACCCACACCACCGTGGGCGGCGTCGGCGTGGAGGCCACCCACGTCGTGCGCCTGGAGGACGTCGACTACGTCGACTTCGACCCCGACCCGGTGAGCGGCGGCTTCCGGGCCGAGCCGGCCTGGATCCAGGACCTCTACGCCTTCGCCCAGCACACCTGGACGGCGAGCTGGTGGCTGGAGGCCACCGGCGGCCTGCGCCTCGACGCCCACAGCTACTTCGGCGCCTTCCCGAGCCCCCGGGCCGGCCTGCTGTTCGTCCCCGCCGAGGGCAGCGCGGTCAAGCTGCTCTACGGCCGCGCCTTCCGCGCGCCCAACGCCCGCGAGCTCTTGGTGGAGGTCGACACCGACGACGCGGGAAACAACCTGTTCACCAACGGCAACCCCGGCCTTTCGCCCGAGGTGATCGACACGATCGAGCTGGAGGGCAGCACGCGCCTGCCCGGGGGGCTGCACCTGCGGGCGGCGGCCTTCGCCTCGACCATCGACCGCGAGATCACCAAGACCACCGAGCCCGACCCGACGCTCGGCGACGACTACTACACGAACCGCGGCGGCGCGACGGTGCTCGGTGGCGAGGTCGAGGGGGGCTGGAA
>JALWJU010000003.1 GCA_026997055.1 Paracoccaceae bacterium
GATTTCGTCCGGTCAGCTTTCGCCGGGGCGCTTGAGGGTGATGACCTCTTCGATCACCGAATAGTCGCGGTAGCCCAGTCGTGCCAGCGGGCGGAAGCGGGTCACGTCGAAGATCCCGTCCACCAGGCAATCGTCGCGCAGGTGGACGCCGATGACTTCGCCGAAGACCACATGATTGGCCTTGCCCGGCAGGCGGGTGATCTGGGTCAGGCGGCATTCGAGCGCCGCCGGCGCGTCCGCGACCCGGGCGCAGTCGATCAGGGTGCAATCGGCGCGCGTCAGCCCGGCATGGGTGAATTCGTCCACCTCGCGCCCATAGGCGCCGGCCGAGGCATTCATCGCCTCCAGCGCCGCGGCCTCGACGACGTTGACGCAAAAGACGCCGGTTTCATTGATATTGTCGAGCGAATCCTTGCCAAAGGCGCGGTCGGCCTTGGTGCCGGTGGTGGCAAACATCACCTGCGGCGGCTCGTAGGCGACGCCGTTGAAAAAGGAATAGGGCGCGAGATTGTCCGTCCCGTCCGGGCCGCGGGTCGAGATCCAGCCGATCGGGCGCGGGGTGATGAGGGCGCTGAACGGGTTGTGGGGCAGGCCGTGCCCGTTTCGTGGCTCGTAAAACATGCTTCCTCCCGGCGCTTCCTCTCTGGAAGATCCTTCTGGCGTATATCGCGGGCGCGCCCTTCTGGCGACCCCTCAAGTGGCCCCGCGGGTGGTCCCTCGGCTGGCCCTTCTGGCGGCCCGTCCGACGCTTTCCCTTTGGCCTCGGGGATCGCCCGTGCTAGGGGCTGGCGCGGCCATGAATGAGCGAAGAGGGCGCCGGTGTACAGTCTGAAAGCGGAAGAGGAGGCCGATTTCTGGGAGGTCGAAGCCCTTTTCGACCTCTGTTTCGCTCCCGGGCGCGAGGCGCTTTCCTCCTACCGGCTGCGCGAGGGGGTGGCGCCGGTGGCCGCGCTTTCGCTGGTGGCGCGTGACGCGGAGGGCATTCTGGCCGGGGCAATCCGCTACTGGCCGGTGGTGATCGTGCCACCGCACCTGCCCGAGACGCCTTTGGCAGAGAGGACCGGCCCCGAGGCGCAGGCGGCAGGGCAGGCGGCAGAGCACTTGGCAGAGGGGGGCGGTGGGGCCTGGCCGGCGCTGCTGCTGGGCCCCGTCGCCGTGCATCCCACGCGCCAGGGCGAGGGGCTGGGCGGCGTCTTGATCCGCGATTCCCTCAGCCTCGCCCGGGGCCATCCGCTGAGCGGCGACCGGGTGCTGCTGGTGGGCGATGCGCCCTATTACAGCCGCTTCGGCTTCCGGCGCCTCGAAGGCATCCTCATGCCGCCGCCGACCAATCCGGCGCGGGTGCTGGGCCTGGCGCTTGCCCCGGGAGCCTGGCGTGGGGTGAGGGGGGCGGTGCGCCGCTGCGCGCGAGCGCGTATTGGAGCCGGGGGCGCCGGGCGCGCGGGGAGCGCCGGGAATACCGGGCCAGAAACACAGCCGCGCTGAGCACCGAAAGCGTGCTGGCAAGGCTGTAAAGCAGTGCCGCCGTGTCGATTCCGGCCCCTAATCGCAGCGCGAACAGCGCCGCCGAGACGCCGTTCAGCAATCCGAAGAGAAACAATCCGAGTCGCATGGCTACCCTCCTGTTTCCCTTTTGTCCCAGAATGCGGTAAAGGGCGGGTTAACGTGCCCCGAAAAAGGAACAAAACGTGACTCCAGAGCAGATCGAAGCCCTGTTCACCACCTGCGAAGGCTACAGATTCGCCCGCTGGGGCCGGGCGCTGGCGCCGGTCGTCTTTGGCGTGGATGAGGCGACGCTCGACGTGATCCGCGCCGCCATTCGGGATGCCTGCGCGCTTGCGGGGCTCGAGATGGGCGCAGCCGACCCGGAG
>JALWJU010000004.1 GCA_026997055.1 Paracoccaceae bacterium
GTCAAATACCCGATCACGATCGAGGCCAGCACGCAGCCGGTAAAGAACCACAGCCCCCAGGCGGTCTCCACCGTGCCCACCCCCACGCCCTTGATCACCACGATATAAAGCGCGATCAGGAATATGTCGGCCATGGCCAGCTTGCCGAGGATATTGAGCACCGGCAGGACCTTGCGCCGCATGAGGTCGAAATGGATCAGGCTCAGACCGATGATCTTCAGCATCGGCGCGAAGATCGCGAAAAACGTCACCAGCAGGGCGAGGCGCGCATCCTCCGCCCAGAGCGCCTGTATCCCGGAGATGACCGAGACATCATCCAGCCCGAACCAGCCGGTCAGGGCGGTGCGCAGGATCGGGGCGAACCAGGACAGGGGGAAGGCGACGAGCAGGGCGAGGTTCGCGAGCTTGAGAAAGACTTGCATGAATGGCATTCCCGGGAGTGCTTACCTGCCAGATAGGCACTGCGCCGCACCGGGGCAAGCAATCCCGGGCGCGCCTGACAGGCGGGCCGCCGCTGTGCAAGCGGTTATTGCGGGAAATCTGCCCTCGCGCGCGCGAGATGCGCCCGGTGGACCTGTCGCCGAATTGCCTGGCCGCCACGGGATCGAAACCCGCCCGGGCGCCGCCTGGCCGAATGCCCCGCATGCCATGGGCATGATCGCGCGCAAACACCCCTCCTCGGGAGGCCTTCGCGCCCCGGCAACGGCCGCCCGCCCTCTTCGAACGGCTGAAAGATCCGACGGCATCGCCATCAGGCCCGCCCCCGTGAACGCGCGCTCACAGCGTTACAGGTGCGAATCATCAAGGTCTCCTGCCGGACAGGGCGCCTGCCTTTCCCCGGGCAAAGACCCCGTGCTGAAGCGCCTCGGGCCGTGGTGAGCGCGGGATTGATGGGGCCTGACCCTAACGGTTCAGACGCCCTTCGATCAGGGTATCCACCACCGAGGGGTCGGCCAGCGTCGAGGTGTCGCCGAGCTGGTCGTGCTCGTTGGCGGCGATCTTGCGCAGGATGCGGCGCATGATCTTGCCCGAGCGGGTCTTGGGCAGGCCGGGCGCCCACTGGATCAGGTCGGGCTTGGCGATCGGGCCGATTTCCTTGCGCACCCAGTCGGTGAGCTCCTGCTTCAGGCTGTCTTCGTATTCTTCGCCCTCCATCAGGGTGACATAGGCATAGATGCCCTGGCCCTTGATCGGGTGCGGATAGCCGACCACGGCGGCCTCGGCCACCTTGGGGTGGCTCACCAGAGCGCTTTCGATCTCGGCGGTGCCCATGCGGTGGCCGGAGACGTTGAGCACGTCGTCGGTGCGCCCGGTGATCCAGTAATAGCCGTCCTCGTCGCGCCGGCAGCCGTCTTCGGGGAAGTAGTAGCCCTTGTGCGCCTGGAAGTAGGTATTGACGAAGCGCTCGTGGTCGCCCCAGACGGTGCGCATCTGGCCGGGCCAGCTGTCGGCGATGGCCAGCACGCCCTCGGCCGGGTTGCCCTCCTGCACCTCGCTGGTCATCGGGTCGAGCACCACCGGCTTCACCCCGAAGAAGGGCAGCGTCGCCGCGCCGGGCTTGGTGGGGGTAGCGCCGGGCAGCGGCGTCAGCATGTGGCCGCCGGTCTCGGTCTGCCACCAGGTATCGACGATCGGGCAGCGGCCCTTGCCCACCACTTCGTTGTACCAGAGCCAGGCTTCCGGGTTGATCGGCTCGCCCACCGTGCCCAGCACCTTGAGGCTTGTGAGGTCGTGCGCCTCGACCGGCGCGCTGCCATGGGCCATCAGCGCGCGAATGGCGGTGGGGGCGGTGTAGAACTGGTTCACCTTGTGCTTTTCGACCACGGCCCAGAAGCGGCCGGCATCGGGCCAGGTCGGCACGCCTTCGAAC
>JALWJU010000005.1 GCA_026997055.1 Paracoccaceae bacterium
GCCCATCAGCGCGGTCTTGATCACCATTTCCGAGGTCAGCCGGCCGGTGGTGTAGAGGATCTTGTCGGCGGCCTCCACGCGCTCGGACAGCATCCAGCCCGCGACCTTGTCCACCGCGTTGTGGCGGCCCACATCCTCCATGTAGACCAGCGGCCGGTCGCGCCGGCACAGCACCGTGCCGTGGATCGCGCCGGCTTCGAGGTAGAGGCTCGGGGTGGTGTTGATCTTGTGCGCGAGCGCATGGAGCCAGGAGGCGCGCAGCTCGGCTTCGGGCAGCTTGAGCCCTTCGAGCCCCTCCATCATGTCGCCAAAGACCGTGCCCACGGCGCAGCCCGAAGTGCGGGTCTTGCGGGCGAGCTTGTCTTCGTAATCGGTGCGGCTGGCGGTGCGCACCACCACCGAGTCGGTCTCGGCGTCGTAATCCACGCCGGTCACCTCGTCGGCGCTGGCGAGCATGCCCTGATTGCGCAGGAAGCCGAGGGCGAGATATTCGGGATAGTCGCCGATGGTCATGGCGGTGACGATCTCGCGGCTGTTGAGCCAGATCGTCAGCGGGCGCTCCTCGACCACGCTGATCTCCACCGCGTCGCCATGCTGGTCGCGCCCGGCGATGCGCCGTGTCAGGCCGCCGGCGCCGGGCTCGGGCGCCAGCAGGTAGCCGGCCCGGGCGTCGTCGGCCTTGTCAGGGCTCTTTTCCAATCGCATCCCCCCGTTGCATCGGCCCGCGAAAGACTCTAAGCGAGCAGGGAATAATCTAGAGAGCTTCATGGCAGGGTCCAGCCCAAAATCCCCCTATCTGCGCGGCATTCTCGACGGAGCGCCCTTCGTGCTGGTGGTGGTGCCCTTCGCGGCGCTGTTCGGCGTGGCGGCGAGCGAGGCGGGGCTGCCTCTGGCCCAGGTCATGGGCTTTTCGGTGCTGGTGATCGCGGGGGCGGCGCAGTTCGCGGCGCTGCAGCTGATGCAGGAGGGCGCGCCTACGCTGGTGATCCTGGCGACCGCGCTGGCGGTCAATCTGCGCATGGCCATGTATTCGGCCTCGCTCGCCCCGCATCTGGGCGGGCTCCGGGGCTGGCAGAAGGCGCTGGTCGCCTATCTGCTGGTGGATCAGTCCTACATGCTCTCGATCGCCCGCTACGAGGAAGCGCCCGAGGCGCCGCTGGGCGAAAAGCTCGCCTATTATTTCGGTGTCATCACTCCGGTCGCCCCGGCCTGGTATGGGGCGAGCCTCGCCGGCGCGCTGCTCGGCGCGGCGATCCCGCCGGCATTTGCGCTGGATTTCGCGGTGCCGATCACCTTCCTGGCGATGGTCGCGCCGATGCTCAGGAGCCTCGCCCATGTGGCGGCGGCGCTCGCTTCGGTGCTGGGCGCGCTGGCGCTCGCGTGGATGCCCCATGGCAGCGGCCTGCTGGTGGCGGCGCTGGCGGCGATGGCGGTGGGGGCCGAGGTGGAGCGGCAGGTGGCGCGGCGAAGGGCGCGGCGGCACGGGAGCCGGGGGGTGCGGCCATGAACATGCCGGCAAGCCAGGTCTGGGCGATCATCCTCGCGCTTGCGCTGGGCAGCTTCCTGATCCGCTATTCCTTTCTCGGGCTGATCGGTGCGCGCAGGATGCCTGAATGGGTGCTGCGCCACCTGCGCTATACGCCGGTCGCGGTGCTGCCCGGGCTGGTGGCGCCGCTGGTGCTCTGGCCTGCGGCGACCGGAGGCGAGCCCGAGCCCGCGCGCCTGGCTGCCGCTGCGGTGACGCTGGCGGTCGGGGTGATCGGCCGCAACGTGCTGCTGGCGATCCTGTCGGGGGGCGCCACGCTTTACGGCCTGCTCTGGCTGCTCTGATAGGCTCCGGGGCATACTGGACCGCGCGGGGCCATAC
>JALWJU010000006.1:0-651 GCA_026997055.1 Paracoccaceae bacterium
GCCCCCCGAAGCGCCCGCACCGCCGACCCCGCCCGTTCCTGCGCCATCGCTCCCGCCTGCCTGCAGTCCGCCGGCCCGCGCTTGCCCTGAGCGCCCATCGCCGCTAAACCCGGCGGGCAACAACCAGCGAGCGCCCATGCCCGGTTTTCTCAACAACCTCGTCAGGAAGGTCGAAGACTGGCAGCTGGCCTTCAATTCCTCCTTCGGAGACGACATCTCCACGCCCCGCGGCCGACGGCTGGCGCGCTTGCATACCCATGTGGTCGATCACGCCTTCCTGCGCAGGATCTGGCACAATACCCGCCAGCTTTCGCCCGAGGCCTGGCGGGGCAACCAGCCGGACCCGAAGCGCATCGCCCGGCTGAAGGCAATGGGCATCCGCACCCTGCTCAATCTGCGCGGCCCCTCGGCCTTCGGCGTCTATCTGTTCGAGCGCGAGGCCTGCCAGGAGCTGGGGCTCGACCTCGTGGATCACGAAATCAGCGCCTATGCGCTGGACAGCCGCGAAACCTATCTGCGCCTGTTCGAGCTTTTCGATACGGTGAAAAAGCCCTTCTACCTGCATTGCAAGTCCGGCGCCGACCGCTCCGGGCTCGCCGCCGCCCTGTACCTGCTCGACCGGCAGGGGGCGAGCGTCGAGCAGGTACAGGG
>JALWJU010000006.1:661-1867 GCA_026997055.1 Paracoccaceae bacterium
GCGATGCAGGAGCTTTCGCTGAAATACCTGCACCGCAAGCGCTCCCGTGCCGGCATCCTCGACCACCTGCTTCAGACCTACGCCGCCGATACGCGCGCCGCGCCCATGCCGATCCGCCGCTGGATCGCCAGCCGCTACGATCCGGTGGCGATCACCGCCGATTTCGAGGCCGGCCGGAAGCGCGGCAAGGACAGGCACCCATGAGCCCGCGCCCCGCAACAGATCCCCGTGCCATCACCCGCTGGCTGTGGCGCGACTATGTGCGTCGCCATCGCCTCGCCCTCGGGGCGGCGGTGCTGCTCATGGCTCTGGAAGGCACCATGCTCGGGGCGCTCAGCTGGCTGATCAGGCCGATGTTCGACGAGGTGTTCGCCGCGCGCAACCGCGACGCCATCCTCTGGGTCGCCCTTGCGGTGGCCGGGGTGTTTGCCATCCGGGCGCTCGCCGCCTTCAGCCACCGGGTGCTGATGGTCAGGATCGGCCAGCAGGTCGCCGCGCGGCTTCAGGGGCGGCTGATCCGCCACATGCTCGGGCTCGACAGCGCCTTCTTTCAGCGCAATCCGCCCGGCACGCTGATCGAACGGGTGCGCGGCGACAGCCAGGCGGTGATCACGCTCTGGGAGCAGGTGCTGGCGGCGCTGGCGCGCGACGTGGTGAGCCTGGTCGCGCTCCTGGGGGTGGCGCTCTGGGTCGATTGGCGCTGGACGCTGATCGCCATTGCCGCCGGCCCGCTCCTGATGCTGCCGATCAACGCGCTCCAGCGCCGGGTGCGCCGCGCCTCCGGCGATGCGCGCGCCGAAGCGGCGCATATCTCGACCCGGCTGGACGAGGCCTTTCACGGGATCAACACGATCAAGCTCACCGGCACCGAGGCGCGCGAAGAGGCCCGTATCCGTGCCGGAATCGCCCGCTATGCGCGCACCCATCTGCGCGCCGAGGCCGCACAGGCCGGGATCCTCGCCATGATCGACCTGATTGCCGCGCTCGGCTTCTTCGGCGTGCTGATCTATGGGGGCCTGCAGATCATCGACGGCGAAAAGACCGTGGGCGAATTCATGAGCTTCTTCACCGCCATGGCGCTGATCTTCGAGCCCTTGCGGCGGATCGGCAATGTCTCCGGCGCCTGGGCGGCGGCGCTGGCGAGCCTCGAGCGGCTGCGCGCGATCTTCGACGAAAGGCCCACGATCCTGTCGCCCGCCCGCCCGC
>JALWJU010000007.1 GCA_026997055.1 Paracoccaceae bacterium
CCCCTGCGTCCGGGCGAGGAGATTCGCCTGAAGGGCCGCTGTGCCACCCAGGCAGGCAGCGCCGAGCTGTCCATGCGCTTTGTCCTGCTTGACGGTGGTGTGCTTGCGGCGGGGGTGGCCACTTCGCTGCGCGAGGGCAGCGTGCAGTTTGACGGGCGTCTTGGCGGGGCGGTTGCGCGCCTGCAAAGCCGGGAACCGATCACCCTGGACGACGTCACCGGCATCAGCCATGTCACCGTGCGCGTCGAGGATGCGGCGCATTTCACCCTGCGCCAGTGGTTTGCGCCGGCTGACGGCTCTGAACCCGTGGTGCTGGTCGACATGCGGTTTCAGCGCTGAACCTGTGCGGCAATATTCCCCTTAACAGGGGTGGGCCTGCGTGCTAGGCTGTGGATAACCAAAAAGAAAAATCGGCAGTAACGGCAGACCAGAGGCAGGCATGAAAACGGGCTATCGCGGCACGTTTGTAATTTCGTGGACACAGACAGAGGTTGACGGGCTGGAAAATGCGCCGGTCAGCGCGCTTGGCGTGGGGTCGAGCTGGCGCTGGTCCGGTGAGGCGCTGCGGGTCGATGGCCCCCCGGACGTGGTGGAGTTGGCGCTTGCCCCGGCAGAGGTGGATCTGCGCCGGCACGCGGCACGCATGGTGCACAGGCTGGTTGGTGCGGCGCTGGCGCCCGGGCGCGCGCCCGGCCCGGCCGACGCGGAAGATGCGGCGTTGAATGTGGGGTTCGAGGTTACCGACGGCTATGCTAGCCACATGGTAACTCTGGTCGACGTCGGGCCGAACCGGCCGCCCTTGCTCATGTTCACCGATGGCCCGCCGCCCGCGGGCGCCGATCTGTGGGTGGTGCGGGCCAGTATGCGGCCAGGGCATGTCAACCGGCTGGTAGATCAGCCCACCGGGGTCATCTGTTTTACCCCCGGCACCCTGATCCGGTGCGAAGGTGGCGACAGGCCGGTCGAAGACCTTGCCGAAGGCGACCGGATCCTGACCCGGGACAACGGCGCGCAGGAAATCTGCTGGATCGGCGGGCGGCGGATTTCAGGTGCGCGCATGTATGCGCTTCCCGAATTGCGCCCGGTGCGGCTCCGCGCGGGCGCCCTGGGCGAGGATGAGCCCGAGCGCGACCTGATCGTGTCGCCCCGCCACCGGCTGCTGGTGCGCGGTCCTCGGGCGCAGGCGCTGTTCAACACGGATGAAGTGCTGGTCGCGGCCGAAGACCTGATCGATGACCGGCGCGTCCTGCGCGACACCCGCCTGCGCGAGGTGCATTACATTCACCTGCTGCTGGAGCATCACGAGGTGGTCTGGGCCAATGGCGTGGCGACCGAGAGCTTTCACCCGGCTCAGGCCGGGCTGGAAAATGTGGAACCCGACCAGCGCGCGCGGCTGATCGAGCGGTTTCCCGAGCTGGAGTTCGACCCTGGCGCCTATGGCGGTTATGCCCGCCGGATGCTGAATTCGGCCGAGGCCGCGATCCTGCTGGGAAGTGCGGCCTGAGGGGTTTCGCGGGCTGGCGCCCGCGACCGGCCGGGGGACGCTGTCCCCCGGACCCCCTGGAGTATTTCCGGAAAGATGAAAGGGCGAAGGGGCGTTGACACCGGGGCCGCAGGCGCTATAAGCGCGGCTTCATTGGTGTTGGTGGCCCCCGCAAGGGGATGCCTGTCGGGCGCCGGGCAACCGGATAAGACCAAAGGACAACGCCCTTCACATCGTGAGAAGGAGATCAGCCGTGACCAAACGCACGTCTGCCAAGTACAAGATCGACCGCCGCATGGGCGAAAACATCTGGGGCCGCCCGAAATCGCCCGTCAACCGGCGCGAATACGGCCCCGGCCAGCATGGTCAGCGCCGCAA
>JALWJU010000008.1 GCA_026997055.1 Paracoccaceae bacterium
CTGAGCCAGTTGGCCCCCCAGCCCATGGCAAGGGCGGCATTGAGCAGGCTCAGCGCCGCCGCCCCGGCCGACAGGACCTGCTCCACTTCCGGCACCTTTTCCGAGGCCACCGGCGCGCTTACCACCACCACCATCAGCGGCGCGGCACGAAACTGGCCCACCCCCTTGGCCGCCTTGTCCGGATCCATCCCCAGCGCCCGGCCGCGCGCTTCGGCCAGCCCGGCCAGACGGGCCAGCGCCGCGCCCTCCAGCACGATGAAGCGCCAGGGCTCCAGCTTGCCGTGATCCGGCACCCGCATGGCAGCCGTCAGCATCCGCTCCAGCGCCGCCCGCTCCGGCCCCGGTCCCGCCAGGGTCTTCGCCGGGCGCGAACGGCGCGTGAGCAGAAAGTCGAGCACGGGCCGGTTGATCTTCTGGCCGTTGTCTTCCATGGTCCCTCCCGATCCTGCCCTTCGCATGTGCGCCGGACGGGCGGCATTTTCAAGGGCGAAACCGCCCCGTACATATCCGGTCGGGCGCGTTTTCGTGCCCGGCACAGCCGCGCCGATACGCGCCAATAACCAATACGGAAGACCCATGCAAGAAAACCCCCTCCTGACCGAATGGGACACGCCCTTTGCCCTGCCGCCCTTCGAGCGGATCGGCGACGCCGACTTCGCCCCGGCGCTGGAGAGCGCACTGGCCGAGGCCCGGGCGGCGGTGGCGCGGATCGCCGAAAACGAGGCCCCGCCCGACTTTGCCAACACGATCGAGGCGCTGGAGCAGGCGGACCGGCCGCTTGCGCGCCTGCTGGGCGTGTTCTTCACCCTCGCAAGCGCCGACAGCAACCCGGCGCGCGAGGCGCTGCAGCGCGAATTCGCGCCGAAGCTCGCCGCCCATGCCAGCGAGATCCACCTGAACGCCCCCCTGTTCGAGCGCATCGAAACCCTCTGGCAGGGGCGCGAAGCACTGGAGCTCACCGCAGAGCAGGCCCGCCTGCTCTACCTGACCCGGCGCGCCTTCGTGCGGGCCGGGGCGCTGCTGGAGGGAGACGAGCGCGCCCGGCTCGCCCAGGTGATGCAGCGCCTCGCCAGCCTGGGCACGCGCTTCATGCAGAACCTGCTGGCCGACGAGCGCGCCTGGCAGATGGCGCTGGACGAGGCGGCGCTGGCGGCCCTGCCCGGCTTCCTCGCCGAAGCGGCGCGCGCGGCGGGCGCCGAGCGGGGCGCGCCCGGCCCGGTGATCACGCTCAGCCGCTCGCTGATCACGCCGTTTTTGCAATTCTGCCCCGACCGCGCCCTGCGCCGGCGCGCTTACGAGGCCTGGGCGGCGCGCGGAGCAAATGGCGGCGCGACCGACAACCGCGCCATCGCCGCCGAGATCCTCGCCCTGCGCGAAGAGCGCGCGCAGCTTCTGGGCTACGAGAGCTTCGCCGCCTTCAAGCTGGAAACGGAAATGGCCAGGACGCCCGAAAACGTCCGCGATCTGCTGATGCAGGTCTGGGAGCCCGCCCGCGCCGCGGCCGAGCGCGATGCCGAGGCCCTTGCACAAATGCTGCACCAGGACGGCATCGAAGGCCCTCTGGAGCCCTGGGACTGGCACTATTACAGCAATCGCCGGCGCAGGGCGCTGCACGATCTCGACGAGGAGGAAGTCAAGCCCTACCTGCCGCTCGAGCGCATGATCGAAGCCGCCTTCGACACGGCGCATCGCCTGTTCGGCCTCGAATTCGCCCCGCTGGACGTGCCGCTCTACCACAGGGATGCGCGCGCCTGGGAAGTCACCCGCGCCGGGCGCCACATGGCGGTCTTCATCGCCGATTACTTCGCCCGCCCCTCCAAGCGCTCCGGCGCCTGGTGCTCGGCCATGCGCTCCCAGCA
>JALWJU010000009.1 GCA_026997055.1 Paracoccaceae bacterium
CAGTCGAAGCAGGCATGGCACTCGATGGCCACATGCAGCCGCCCGGAGCGGCCCGATTTCAGCGCCATGAATTCCTCTTCCACCGCCGCCACTTCCGGCAGCACCCGCTCGGCCAGGCGCAACAGCCGCTCGCCGGCGGGCGAGAGCTTCATCGGCCTGGAGCGGCGCTGGAAAAGCTCCATGCCCACCTGCGCCTCCAGCCCCTTGACCTGATGCGAAAGCGCGCTCTGGGTGATGTTGAGCCTCTCGGCGGCACGCGCGAGCCCCCCGGCCTCGTGAATGGCCCGGATCGTGCGCAGATGGCGAAATTCGAGATACATGTGAACGCACCTCAAGAAAATTTTGAATACTATGAATTTGTCTCACATTCCATTTTCCGGCACAAGGGGCCGGACAAGAGGTAGAATCATGAACCCGCCGCAAAACCCGCCAGCCACCCCAACGCAAAACCCGCCACGCACCGCGACGCAAAAGCCGCCGCGCATATCCTTCGAATTCTTCCCGCCGCAGACGCTGGAAGCCTCGTTCCGCCTCTGGGACACGGTGCGCATTCTGGCGCCGCTGGGGCCCAGCTTCGTCTCGGTCACCTATGGCGCCGGCGGCACCACCCGCAAGCTCACCCACGAGGCGGTGGAGACCATCCACAAGCATTACGGGCTCAACGTCGCAGCCCACCTGACCTGCGTCAATGCCAGCCGCGAAGAGACCCTGGAAATCGCCCGCAGCTACAAGCAGATCGGAGTCAGCGAAATCGTCGCCCTGCGCGGCGACCCGCCCAAGGGCGAGGGCCGCTTCACCCCGCACCCGGAGGGCTTTGCCTCCTCGGTCGAGCTGATCGAGGCGCTGGCCGAGGAAGGCGGCTTCCATATCCGCGTCGGCGCCTACCCGGACCCGCACCCGGAAAGCAGCTCGATGGAGGAAAACGTCGCCTGGCTCAAGCGCAAGGTCGAGGCGGGCGCGGGCTCGGCGATCACCCAGTTCTTCTTCGAGGCCGAGACGTTCTTCCGCTTCCGCGATGCCTGCGAGGCGGCCGGAATCGACGTGCCGATCATCCCCGGCCTGCTGCCGATCGAAAACTGGAAAGGCGTGCGCAACTTCGCCCGGCGCTGCGGCGCCCATGTGCCCGACTGGCTCGACGACGCCTTTGCCAAGGCCGCGCGCGACGGGCGCGAAGACCTGCTGGCGGTATCGCTGGCCACCGAGCTTGCAAGCGAGCTGATCGAAGGCGGGGTCGAAGACATCCATTTCTACACGCTCAACAAGCCCCACCTGACCCGCGACATCGCCCACGCGCTGGGGATCACCGCAAAGGCCGACCTGAACCAGGTCGCCTGAGCGCACCCCCGCCCGGCCTCAGCCCAGCCCCTGCACGGTGACCAGCCGGGTCGCGCCATAGCCGTTGAAGCGCGTCTGCGTGACGCCCGTATAGGCGCCCATCGCCTCGAACAGCACGAAATCCCCCTCGGCAATATCCTCGGGCAGCGCGTATTCGCCGGGCAGCCGGTCGAGCGAATCGCAGGTCGGCCCGTAGATCACCCGCGCCCGGACCGCCCCCCGGCGCGGCCGGCCATCCGCGGCCAGCACCCGCACCCGGCGACTCACGCCAAGCGCATTGAGCCCCTCGCCCATGGAGCCATAAACCCCGTCATTGAGAAACACCGCGCCGCATTCGCGCACCGCCTTCACCCGCGTCGCCAGCACATGGCTCTCGGCCACCAGCGCGCGGCCGGGCTCGCACAGAAGCGCGGGTGCGCGCTCGCCAAACGCCGCCTCCACCGCGCCCCGGATCGCCGCGAATACCGCGCCCAGATCCGGCGCCTCGCCCCGATAATCCGCCGCAAAGCCCCCGCCCACATT
>JALWJU010000010.1:0-5794 GCA_026997055.1 Paracoccaceae bacterium
GCCTCACTATAACCGATTGGAAGGATGCGAAAAAAGCGGTTTGTTGTGCGAAAGTCGGCAAGATTCCGGGCCTGGCGGTGATGATGGGGGTGTCCAGAGGCTCAACTTGTTGATATTTCATGGTTTTGCAGGGGCGCGAAAGTCGCGGCGATTGCTGGTCACTGCAGGTTCGCGTGCTCAGAAGATCAGCGGACCGTCGAAATCGGTGGCCGGTTTCGCCCCCACATGCTCGACGCGCCTGCGCCAGTTGGCACCCAGCATGTAGAAGCGCAGGCTGTCGCGGGCCGGATTGATGATCTCGCAAAGCCGCGCGCGCAGATCGATCCATTGGGCCGGCGATATTTCGCATTCGAAGACCGAATTCTGCACCCGCTGGCCGTAATCGAGGCAGGCTCTGGCGACCTGCCGCAGACGTTTGCGCCCGGCAGTATCTTCGGTGCTGACATCATAGGTGACAAGGACCATCATTGTTCATCTCCAGACATGGGCGGGGTAGGCATCGAGATCGCCGCGCAGGTGGCGGGCGAGGAGCTGGGCCTGCAGCTGCGGGATCAGGCCGAGGGGCACGGTCTCGTCGAGGAAGGCGTGGCGCAGGGTGGTGCGCTTGCGCTCCTGCCAGGCGGTGAGCACCGTCTTGCGGGCCTCGTCGGTGAGGAACACGCCGCCGGTTTCCTCGCGGCGGAAATCCCGGGGCTTCAGCTGGCCGCGGTTGATCAGCGTCAGCGCGGTGCGCTCGGCAAGGGGGGCGCGGAACTCTTCCATCAGGTCGAGGGCAAGGCTCATGCGGCCGGGGCGGTCGCGGTGCAGGAAGCCCATCTGCGGGTCGAGCCCGTGGCTCTCGAGCGCCGCGCGGCAATCGGCGGCGAGCAGGACGTAGAGGAAGGAAAGGAGCGCGTTCACCGGATCGCGCGGCGGGCGGCGGTTGCGGCCAGTGAAGGTGAAGCCCTTGCCGCGCAGCAGGTGGGGGAAGGCGTGCCAGTAGGCAGTGGCGGCATCGCCTTCGATACCGCGCAGGGCGTCCATGTCGGGCGCGTGCAGCGCGCGGCGGGCCGCCGGGGCAAGGCGATCGCGCGTCTTCGACAAGGCTTCGTGCGTGGTGGCGGGCATCCGTTTGCCGTGATCGCGCAGGGCCCGGGCCAGAATGCTGCGCTGGCCGGCGATGCGGGCGGCAGTGATGGCGCGCGCCACGGGCAGGGCGGCGGCCGCATCGCGCGTGGCCTCGTGCTGGGCCCGGCGCAGGAGCACATTGCCCGAGGTTGGCCCCTCGACCCGGCCGAGGAAGCGGCCATATGCGCTGAGGAAGGTGATCGAGATGCCTTCCTCGGCGCAGAAGTGCATGAGATCGGGCGACATGCCGACCCGTCCGAAGCAGACGATCTGCCCCAGGAGATGCGCCGGCGCGCGGCCCCGCTCGGCGCCGTCGATGCGCACCACCACATTGCTGCCGTCCTTGTTCAGCCATGCGCCTTCGGAGGTGACGTAGAGCGTGTTCAAGAGCTTCTTCATTCCGGGGCTCCCTCATGAGCGATGGCGCGCGAAAGCCAGCGGGCGGCGGAGCGGGTGAGGCGGGGCCGACAGAGCGCCTTGAGCGAGCAGGAATCGCAGCGGGCGGGCGCGTATTCGGCGGCGGGCAGGCGGCCCGTGGCGATCAGCTCGCGCACCGCCTGGGCCGCCTCGAGCGTCAGCCGGCGCAGCGCATCGTCGAAGGCGACGGGGACGCGCCGGCGGGTCTTGCCGTAATAGAGCGCGCCTTCGGTAATGGTGCAGGAAAACATCTCCTCGAGGCAGAGCGCCTGGGCGCAAAGCTGCACCTCGTCGGCGCGGTGGGGTTTGGGCCGGCCGCGCTTGTATTCCACCGGGAAGGGGCGGGGCGGGCGGCCGCCGAGCTCCACCACATCGGCCACCCCGTGCAGCCCGTGGCGCAGGCTGGCGATCTCGGCTGCGCGCAGGATGCGGCCCCGCGCCCGGGTCTCGGCCTGGCCGGTATCGGGGCGGCGGTGAAGCGCGCGTCCCTCGGCGGTGAAGCGGTTTTCGGCCCAGAGCCGCTCCACATGGATCAGCGCGCACTGGCGCGGGCAGAAGAGCCAGTGCTGGAGCGCCGAGAGGGGGATGCTCTCAGGCGCAGGGTCCGCAGGGCTCGACAATGCTCACCCCCTCGGGCAGGCCGTCGCGGTCCACCTCGATGCGATAGTCCGAAAACGCGCGCGCGGGCGGCCAGTTGTGGGTGCGCTTGTCGCCCACCGGCAGGCACTGGCCGTCATGGCAGCGCAGCACCTTCACCCGGTCGAAAAGCGCGTGGGCATGGGCATTGCCCAGCGCGCTTTCGTGGCGGAAGGCGATGAGGCAGCGCGTGGCCATCATGCCGCGGGCGGCGGAGCGATCGAGCTCGAACATGTTGCACAGCGCCTGCCACAGAAGCGCGAGGTCTTCCTCCGAGAAGCCGGTGCGCTGAGCGAGCTTGGCGTTGACGAAGCCATGGGCGCGGTAGAGGCCGTAGGGCACGATATGCTTGCGGCCCATGGTGCGCTCCTTGTCGATGTCCTTCTCGTTGGTCACAGACGAACGGGTGATCGACATTTCGAGCGGCAGGATCGGCTCGGCCGAGCGGGCGAAGGACAGCTGCACCGGCCCGCGCACCTGCCCGGCATTGACCTCGGTGGTCATCACCGCGCCGAAGGTGCGGATGTCGTAGAAATTGCGGCACATCCATTCGGTGATCTGGCGGGCCTCTTCCTCCTTCTTCGGCAGCCTGTTCTGGGGCTTCAGGCCGGCGGCCTCGTAGGCGCGGGCGTGCTGGCGGTTGAGAACCGCCCTTTCGGCCATGTAGATCTCGAAGCCGCTTTCGCCCTCCTTCGCTTCTGCCACCCAGTTGCGCAGCTTGCGCTTGAGGGAGACGTCGGAGACGAGCCCCTGGTTGGTCTCCGGGTCCATGCGCGGCAGGTTGCCGGCGTCCGGGTCGCCATTGGGGTTGCCGTTCTCGACATCGAAGAACAGGACGAAATCGTAGCGGTTGGCAAGCTCGGTCATTGGGAGGCTCCTTCGGGCTGGTTTTCTTCGGTGGCGGTGTCGGGCCTGTCCTTCTTCGCCCAGCGCTGGTGGTAGTAGCCGGCGATGAAACGGCCCTGCTCCTGAAGGTTCAGGCTGCGCGGCAGATCGGCCTCGAGGCCCGACCAGATCTCGCCCATCTCGGCCTCGAAATGGTGCGCGAGCCCGCCCTTCTCGTCCTTGCGCAGGTTCGAGAGGTGATGGGTGGCGGTCTTGACCAGCAGCGGAAAGACCCGCCCGGGCGTGGCCGAGGCGGCGGCGAAGTAGCGGTCCTTGATGGTGGCGTTGATCGTGGGTTTATGCTTTGCGCCTGAACCTTTTTCCTTGTCCTTCTCCGTGCTCTTGGTGAATGCCTCCAGTTGTACTTTCTCCAGCACGGCAAACAGCCGGCCGAGCCGGTAGGCCGGGTCGGGGTTGGTGCGATCGAGCGACATGGGAACGTCCTCCTTGAAGTTGCGGCGCAGCACGGCGGCGATGAGGGCGACGCGGCGCGCGTTGATGTCGTGGTCGGCGCGGATGCGGGCAATGGTGGCGGAAAGAAGCGTGCGCGGATAGGGCGCACCCGTCAGCACCGCCTGCATCAGATCGCCGCCAAGGCGGGGGCGAACGGCGGGGATCTTGGTATTCGGGTAGGTTTCATAGTCCCAGGCCTTTCGCCGCTCGTTCCAATGCTTGACGACCGTCTCCTTCAGAACCCGAAATGCTGCCGGAGGCCGATCCCACGCGGGCGGATCCTGGGCGAGGTCCTCCCAGAAGCGCAGCACGTTGCGGGCGAAGTCGCCCAGCGTGCCGGGCCGCCAGAAGCGGATGGCGAGCCGCGCGGTGTTGGGGGCAAGGCCGAGGATGAAGACGCGCGTATCGGGCGCGAATTCCGGCCGGTCCGGGGCACGACCCTTTGCGACGTCGTGGAGGAGGGCCGCAAGTCTGTTTGCTTCGGCCGCCTCGTCGGGCGGGTTCAGCGCCCCCATGAGCATCTCCTCGATGGTGCCGGCATTCTCCCGCTCCGGCGTCTCGGCCCAGAACACCACCGTCGCATCGCCGATACGCAGATTGCGCCCCGAGCCCTTTGCCAGAAGCGCATTGAGCGCCGTGCCATAGGCGAAGGCGGCCTTCTCGGAGACCGGCGCGTTCTCGCCCTGCACTTTGCCAAAGCTGCTCGAAGCGCCGAGTGGTTTCTTTGATCCTATGTTGAATGAAACTAGGTAGGCTCCGCTTGATTGGGCCTTTGGGTCTAGAAACTTGATTGCAGGATGGAGGCGTGCAATTGGCGCTTCCTTGCCAGTAACGAGGCAACGTCCGGTTTGGCTTGTCTCTTCTCTTCCCTCAATTTGTTCAGCCGCCGGGCGCTGATGGATGAAGCGGCGCCTCCCGTCCACCTCGTCGCCCTCGAGCCGGAAGACGAGGTTGACATTGAGCAGTTCCGGGTCGAAGCCGCGCTCGACGAACATCTCGGGCTGCCATGAGCACACGAAATTGAGGATGGCACGCAGGCCCTCGTCAGACGTGTTGGCGAGCAGACGCTCATGGTGTTCCTTGAATGCTTGGAATTTTTCGTGCGTCGTTTCGGTGACTTTCGCGTCAGCTGTGTCCTTGTCTCTTTCAATGCCAAGGCAATAGGGGGCAGGGTCCCATAAGGTTCCGGCCACAACCTTGGTCCCTCTTCTGTTGGCCGGGGGAGACGGCACCGCCTCGATCCGCGGCTGCCATTTTCCATTTTCCGCGCGGCCAAGACGGTTGATCGCCAGCACGTTGCCTTCGGCATCGAGCACCACCTCGCCGCCGATCTTCTCGCGCGAATAGCCGGGCGGCGGCGCCTTGCCCTCGGCCCGCAGGCGCTCGTAGAGGCGGGCAAGCTCCTGCAGGACGGTCATCGCACCAGCCCCTCGGCGCGCGCTCGGGCCACGTCGAGCACGCCGTCCTCGAGCCTTGCGCGGAAGAACATCGGCCGGCGGCCATTGGCGAAGTCGATGTCGTAGAGCATCCAGCCCAGATCGCGATTGCGCTGCTCTTCGGGCAGGCGCGAGGGCGGGATTTCCTCGGCCCATGCAAAATCGGCGACGAATTCGCGGCAGCCGAGCGCGGGGCGGTGGAAGCACTGGCCCTTCTCGGCGCGGCGGCGGAACATGTCCAGATGCTTGCCCGGATTGTCCTCGGGCCTGGCCTTTTGCGTCATCTCGAAATGCGCCTCGATCACATAGGCCACGCGCCTGAGCGCCAGGGTGGCGCGCTGCTGGCGGACCTTTTCGTGGTCCACCTTGAGGTGCAGCCCCTCAAGGCTCGCGCGCTTCATCGCCGTCTTCACGCTGCCGGCCGGGATTTTCACGCCGACTTCGTTGCGCCGGATGGTCTCGAAGCGGATCGGCTCCAGCACATGGATGCGGTCGATCATCCAGCGGATCGCCGGCTTCCAGTGCACGGCCTCGAGGATGCCGCGCGCGGCCGAAGGTGTCATCACATCGTAGGAGACGCGCTCGACCTTCATCTCGGGCCGGGTGAAACAGGCGTAATCGCCCCAGACTTTCAGGCGGATGCCGTAGCTCACCAGATCATTCCTCCCAGATCCTCGGGCGCGTCGGGGCTGAACCCCGCCGCCTCGTCATAAAGCCGCGCATTCTCGAGCATCGCGAATTGCGGGCCGAAATCGTCTTCCCGCCACCAAGACGCCGCGCCGAGGCGCAGAAGCTCGTCGCGCAGGCGCGGCGGCAGAGATACCTGATAGGGCTGGAAGGCGCGGGCGATGGCGCCGGCA
>JALWJU010000010.1:5894-8405 GCA_026997055.1 Paracoccaceae bacterium
CGCGAATTGCGGGCCGAAATCGTCTTCCCGCCACCAAGACGCCGCGCCGAGGCGCAGAAGCTCGTCGCGCAGGCGCGGCGGCAGAGATACCTGATAGGGCTGGAAGGCGCGGGCGATGGCGCCGGCACGGGGGACATGCTCCAGCCGCTCCATCTCGTCGGGCGGCACCCCCCAGCGCCCGCCGCGGATGACGATGGGCTGCATCCCGTCCTCGATCAGGCGGAAGGCATGGGCGATGTCGGCGAAGGGGAAGTCGAACTGGGTTTCCTTCAGCGCCGTCATGATGCCTTGCCAGCCTCTCACCTCGACGGCGTCCAGCGCCTTTTCGTGCAGCCAGATCAGCTCTCTGAAATATTCGCGCACCGCCTCCAGCGAGAGCGGGTCTTCGTAGCGCGCCAGCACCTGCCGGCCGATCTCGGCGAACTGGCGAAGCTCCGGCGGCGGCGGGAAATCCTCACCCGAGCGAAAGACGAAGACCTCGCCCGTCTTGCGCCTGCCTTCGCGGTTGCAGCGCCCGGCGGCCTGGGCGATGGAGTCGATCCCCGCCGCCTCGCGCCAGACGCAGGGGAAATCCACATCCACCCCCGCCTCGATCAGCGAGGTGGCCACAAGGCGCACCGGCTGCCCCGCTTTCAGCCGCGCCCGCACCGCGCCCAGCACCGCGTGGCGATGGGCGGGCGTCATCCATGTGGTGAGCACCGCGCGCCCCTCGGCGCCTTCGAGCCGATCAAAAAGGGCGCGGGCATGGGGGCGGCTGTTGACGATGGCGAGCGCCTGCACGCGCTCCCTGAGCGCGCTGGCCAGCGTTTCGTCGTCGATCTCGCCGGCATCCTGCACCCGCACCCGGCGGAAGGCCTCGTAGAGGCGGGGCGGGTCGGGAGCAAGCTCGGTGATTTCGGCCGGCTCCAGCCCCTCGGGGGCCGGGAAGCCGTCGCCCTCCGCCCCCTTCTTCAGCGCCGGCTGGGTGGCGGTGCAGAACACCACCGAAGCGCCATAGCCCCGCGCCAGTTCCTTCAATGCCGCAAGGCAGGGGCGCAGCAGGTGCAGCGGCAGCATCTGCGCCTCGTCGAGGATGATGACCGAGCGGGCCAGCCGGTGCAGCTTGCGGCATTTCGATGGCCGATTGGAGAAGAGGCTTTCGAAGAACTGCACTGCGGTTGTCACGACCACCGGCCGATCCCAGTTCTGCGCCGCAAGGCGCAGGCGCTCGGTTTCGGCCTCGTCCGTGAGCCCGTCCCAGTCGAAGCTGGCGTGATGCTCCAGCACTGCGTCGGCGTCTTTCAGCGCCGCGCGAAACACCGCCGCCGTCTGCTCGATGATCGAGACATAAGGGATCACGTAGACCACCCGCTCGAGCCCGTGGGCGATGGCGTGATCGAGCGCGAAGGCGAGCGAGGTCAGCGTCTTGCCGCCGCCGGTGGGCACGGTCAGCGAGAACAGGCCGGGTTCGTGGCCGGCCTTGGCGCGCACATGGGCGAGGATGCGGGCGCGCTCGGCGTTGATGCTGCCCTTCTTGGGCGGGCCGAAGGCGGCCAGATGCGCGTCAAGCGCCTCGCGCAGCTCCTCAAGCGTGCCGTTCCAGCCGCGCGGGCTCTGCCGCCCCTCGATGCGGGCGTAGAAGGCTTCGGTTTCGAGGAAATCCGCGTCCACCAGCGCCGAGAACAGCATCCGGGTAAAGAAATGCAGGCGGAAATAGGCGAGATCGTCAGAGGGCAGGCCCTGAAGGAGCGCCGGAAGGCCGTTGATGCGCGGCAGGTCGATCCCCTCGGGCAGGTCGAGAAGGGCGGCGTCCTTCAGGCGCTCGCTCAGGGGTGTCGCCGGGCGGCCCGCGGCTCGCCCGATCCCCCTGATCCCGTTGGCCAGCCCTGCATGGTGGCCGGCGATGGCATAGGCGAGGAGCTTGCCGATTCCGGCCATGCCGAGCTTCTCGACCGCATACCGCGCCCCCTCGCCGCTGTGGGGCTCGGAGCGGCGCTCGCCCTGCAGATAGGCCTGAAAGGCGGGCTTCGCCTTGCCCAGATCGTGCAGCAGCCCCGCAATACGAGCGAGAGAGCCGGATCCGAAAGGCTCGGCAAAGGTCGCGGCCCTGTCTGCAACCGCATTCAGGTGATCGCATAGCGGTTCCCAATCGGATCTGTCGGGCCGATCAGTCGAATGAGCAAAAAGCCGATCTCCAGGGGGCATCATCATCGTGCATTATTACAAGGAGTAGTGCTTTGCGCAATTCCGCTGTTCGCCCCACTCTCCCGGAAACCCCTTCAGCGATCACCCGTGTGCCACCGGCGCCCCCTGCCGCTCCTCGAGGATCGCCTCGACGATACCCGGCGCGAGCAGCGTGAGGCGCAGGGCGCGGGTCCTGACCCTAGTCAGGGTGTTGCCGGTCCGGCGCTGAAGCGGTGCCCCGGGCGGCGGCCGGTTTTCAACCTACCTGGGCGCATAGGTGATATCGGGAAGAACGGTTTCCCATTCGTCGCGCCTGATACTGGCGTGATACTGCTCGTCATTGTCGAG
>JALWJU010000011.1 GCA_026997055.1 Paracoccaceae bacterium
TTCATGTCGGCAAGCGGCTCACGCCCCGCCGCGCGCGCCTGAAGCGCCTGGGCGCGGCCGATCTCGCCACCATCCACGGTGACGGCGGCGTTGTTGGACATGTTCTGCGGCTTGAAGGGGGCGACGTCGAGGCCCCGGCGCGTGAAGGCGCGGGCAAGGCCGGCGACCAGCAGCGACTTGCCCACATTGGAGCCCGCGCCCTGGATCATGATCGCTCGTGTCATGCCGCCCTCCCCTCCCGGCCCGGGAAAACGAAAAGCGCCCCGACCGGAGCGCCTTTCGACCTGTCAGCGGCTTTCAAGCCTCTCTTTCAGCCCTTGCGGCGCTTCCCGCCCTTTTCAGGCGGCTTCGGCCTGTGCCGCGGCGGCATTGCGCCGCTCGCTTTCCTCGCGCGACAGCGCCACCGAGGTGCGCACGCCCCTGGCGACGAATTCCATCAGCCCCTTGACCACGCGCTCATTGGGGTCGATCCCGGCGCAGGTCAGCACTTCGCGCCCGTCGCGCGAACGCGCCCAGCGGGCGATCTGCTCCGGGCCGTTTCCGTATTTCTTGTCATCCGCGATCGCATCGTCCAGCGCCGCCAGCACCACCGCGGCAAACAGCTTGCGCGCGCGGTTGCCCTGTTCGTGGTTGAACGCCGTACCGTCCACAAAATCCAACATGTTGGTCCTTCGTTATTCTTGCTCTTGCGTTTTCGGGCGTGACGGGCAATATGGCCAATCCTGCCTGATTCGGTAGCCCATCGGGCGCATATCTGCCATGCACTCAGCGCATAGGTCCCGGGCCACCACTACAAAACCTGCGCGCTTGCACGGGGCCGACCGGCAAGATATAGGTGCGGCCAGAAAGTCTTCAACCTCTTGCCACGGTTTTGCCACATGCCCAAGATCAACGGAAACGAAATCCGCCCCGGAAACGTGCTCGAGCACAATGGCGGCCTGTGGGTCGCGGTCAAGGTCGAGCATGTCAAGCCCGGCAAGGGCGGCGCCTTCGCCCAGGTGGAGATGCGCAACCTGCGCAACGGCTCCAAGCTCAACGAGCGCTTCCGCTCCGCCGACAAGGTCGAGCGCGTGCGTCTCGAGCAGAAGGACCAGCAGTTTCTCTACGAAAACGACGGCATGCTGGTATTCATGGACATGGAGACCTTCGAGCAGATCGAACTGCCCGCCGAGATCCTCGGCGAGCGCCGCCCGTTCCTGCAGGACGGCATGACGGTGCAGATCGAATATTACGAGCAGGAGGCGCTCGGCGTCACCCTGCCGCAGAAGGTCACCTGCAAGGTGGTGGAGACCGAGCCGGTGGTGAAGGGCCAGACCGCGGCCAATTCCTTCAAGCCGGCGCTGCTCGATAACGGCCTGCGCGTCATGGTGCCCCCCTTCATCGCCCAGGACGAAGACATCGTCGTCAATACCGAGACGATGGAATACGCCGAACGCGCCTGAGCGGCGGCCCTCCGACATGCTTCAACCATATGTGGTATCCTGCCTTCCGGCTTCGGAGGGCATATGCCGATATTTGCAACGGGATTTGCGATCTCGGCAGAGATCGACAAGGCCGGCTTCACGGCCGAGGTGATCGCCTGGCTGCGCGGCATGGAAGGCAGCGAGATCCTGTCGGTCAGCACCGACAAGGACCTCGATGCGGACAACCCCGTCCTGCAAACGCCATCCGGGGAAGAATTGCGCATGCTGGTTCTGTCCGGCGAAGGCGATGACGCGGGCACGATGCAGGCCATTGGCTTTTCCCACCGCACCCCGGATCGGGAGGGCCGCTGCTGGCAGACCCAGGCCGTCTTGCGCAGGAGTGGCGGCAGTCACGCCATCCTCCGCATGCAGTCGCAATGCATCGCGACCG
>JALWJU010000012.1 GCA_026997055.1 Paracoccaceae bacterium
GACACCCGCATCTGGTCGCCCCGGGTCCAGCGGGCGGGTTCGAGCCCGATGGCTTCCTCGAGGATCTCGCCCACCGACACATCGGTCAGGGGCTCCGGCCGCCGCACGCTTTCGGTTCGGGTGTTGCCATAATCGGGATAGCCGTCAGAGACCGTGCGGATTTCATGGGTCAGCCAGTGCTCGATCAGATCGTCCCAGGCATCGGACTGGTAACGCTGGTCCTGTTCCTCGCGGGCCGTGGCCAGAAGCTCGGGATCGTCGATCCACCAGATCGCACCGGCGCGGAAACGGTGAACTGCCTCGGCCCAGAGCTGGTCGCGGTCGCGGGCAAGCGCCGCGATGTCGATGGTCCCGCAGCGCAGGGGCCAGAAACGCCGGTTACCGGTCTCGTCGCGCAGATAGGTGTCGGGGTTCACGGTGCCGGCAAAGACGCACTGGCGGGGCACCTCGACGGTGTAGCGGCCGTAAGGCGGGCGGAAGCGGTCGGTGGTGCGGGTGAGGAATGCCTTGATGCGCGAGACCTCGGCGCGACCGATGGCGTCGAGTTCGGCAATCTCGACGATCCAGACCCCCTGCATGTGCAGCGCGGCATCCTTCGAGCCGAGATCCGGCAACTCGTCGGTAAACCAGTCCTCACCCGCCAGCACCTTGAGCGCGGTGGATTTGCGCGCGCCCTGCGGGCCTTCTAGGATCAGCATGTGGTTGGCCTTGACGCCGGGGCGGAAGATACGGGCGACGGCCGAGATCAGCCAGAGCGCGCCGATGGTGTGGTGGAACGGCGTAGGCTCGGCGCCGAGATACGCGCTGGTCCAGTTCTCGATGCGCGGCGAGCCATCCCATTTCAGGGTGTCGAGCCAGTCGCGGACGGGGTGGATGCGCAGTTCGCGAGCAACGGCACCGACGGCGCGGCCAACCACGGAAGGGGCCACGTTGATGCCGCGCAACTGCAGCCATTCGGCGGTGCGGGTATCGTCGGCATCTTCCCAGGGACGCGGAAAAGCCGAGGATACCGTGTCCCAGGGCAGCGGCTGGCGCACGATGATGCCCTAGGCGAACTCGTCGAAGGCCAGCACGCCGGCGAAGGCCGGGTCGGAGGAGAGCGCGGTGATGACATTGGCCTCGTTACGCTCAGGCGTGCCGGCCATGTCGAGCAGCAGGCGGTTGAACCACAGGGGCTTGGGAATCCCGGTGTTGGGATCCCCGGTTGCATTCACGCGCCGGCGCAGCTCGCCAAGCTGTTTTTCGAGGATGGCGACACCAATGCCGGTCGCCGCCTTGATGCGCGAGAGGATCTGACGCTCGGGCAATGGATCGAGCCGCGCAAGCGCGATGCGGCCGAGCAGCCGCCCCAGAGCTTCGATATCAGGCGGGTTGGTAAGGGCCTCGGCAGCGGCACTCAACGTGCCCGGATCGTCGGTGGCGGGAACGACGGGCGCTGTCTCGGCCTCATCTTCAGCAGGGGCATCGGCAGAGGCGTCAATTTCATCGGCCGTTCGCGCATAGTCCCCGGCTTTCGCCCCACGCATCAGATCGTCGTTGAAATCATCGCCATGGATCGGGCGGACGATCTCGTTCGCAACGTCAGAGCCGTTCAGCCGGTCCGCCAGCGTGGCTGCCGGCTGACGACCGGCATCGCCCGCGTCCGCGAATATGGTAACCCGGCGGGTGCCCTCGGGCCACTGGAACCGGGCCAGGCCGTCGGCGGAGAGCGCCGCCCAGACAGGGGTTCCGAACAGCGCATGCGCCGCCAGCGCGGTCTCGATCCCTTCGGCCACGCCGATACAGCCATCTTCGGGGAACGGGAACAGCCGAACGGCGGCACCCTTGACCGATCCCAGCATCTTTTTGCCGG
>JALWJU010000013.1:0-789 GCA_026997055.1 Paracoccaceae bacterium
GACCTGGCGCGAGACGCTGGCAACGCTTGGCGCCGAGGTCGTGGTCAACGAGGTCACCCTGCTGGGCGATGCCCGGGGCATCGTGATACAGGGGCGGGCCGACTGCATCCTGCGCCTGCCCGACGGGCAGCTGCTGATCGTGGACCACAAGAAAAGCGCCTCGACCAAGCGGCGCGCGCGCATGCAGGCGGGGTGGGATTTGCAACTGGCGCTCTATCGCGACCTGCTCCTGCGCCCGGACTGGCGCGACGCCGACGGCCTGCGGGCCTTGCTTGAGGGCCAGAGCGACATCGCGGTGGCCTATCACACCATGAATGACGGCGCGCTGCTGGCCCACGGGCTGCATGGCGCGCCGCCCGGCTCGGCCGAGACCATCGACGCCGATATTTCCGTCCATGCCACCGATCGGCTCGAGGCGCTGCTGGCCGAGGTCGGCGCGGGCCGGCTGCGGCTCAATACCGAGGCCGACGAGGCCTTTTTCACCAAGACCGCCAGCCTCGTTCCCTATGCGCTGGACGCCACACCGCTGGGCCGGGCCTTCCTGGTGGCCGATGCGGGCGGGGAGGCGACGCCATGAGAACCGACCTCAGGATCATCCCCGCAGGCGCCGGCTCGGGCAAGACCTATAGCATCACCCACCAGTTGATCGACTGGATCACGGCCGGCGAGGTCCGCCCCGAGCGCGTCGTGGCCGTGACCTTTACCGAGGCCGCCGCCGCCGAGCTGCGCGGGCGCATCATGCAGGCGCTCCTTGATGGGGACCGGATCGACGATGCGCTGGCGATCGAG
>JALWJU010000013.1:799-1852 GCA_026997055.1 Paracoccaceae bacterium
TGTCACCACCATCCATGCCTTCGGGCTGGCGATCCAGACCGAACACGCCCTGGCCGCCGGCACCTCGCCCGCCCCGCGCATGCTGTCGGAGGCCGAGCAGGAGCTGCTGATCCGGCTGGAACTTGCCGAATGCACGGCGCTGGAGCCGATCAAGGCCGATCTGGCCCGCTATGGCTACCGCGAC
This sequence comes from Paracoccaceae bacterium, assembly GCA_026997055.1. GTDB lineage: Bacteria > Pseudomonadota > Alphaproteobacteria > Rhodobacterales > Rhodobacteraceae > JAAEUB01. The sequence goes on from JALWJU010000013.1 coordinate 984, forward strand.
AGCCATGGCGCCAGTGTCGAGAGTGCCGAGGAGAACCTGCGCGCCAGCGTTCTGGCCATGGTGAGCCTGTTGCGCGGTCTGGGTGAGAGCGCCTTGCAGCCGCTTCTGGCCGAGGATGCCTGCGCAGGCATGCGCGCGCTTTATGGCAATGTTTCCCCCAGCCCCGAGACGCTTGAGGCACGGCTGGCCAAAGCCGCACGCGCCTTTCTGGCAGCCTACCCCGAGGGCGGCACGCCGCTTCTGGGCGAGATTGAAAACAAGAAGGCGCGCAATGATTTCCGCACGCAGGTGCAGCTGATCCGCAGGGCGACCCGACCCGGCACGCTCGCGCGCGACTGGAAGCTGTGGCAGGGCCTGCGCGACCTGCGCGTCAAGGCGAAGGGTGTGCAGTTCCCCGAAGATTTCGTGGCCCTTTCCGAGGAAATCATGGCGGCCGCCGATGCGGTCACGCGTCATCCCGGCCCGCTGGAAGACGCCTGCCGGCACCTCGATGCGCTGGTGCGCGGCGCGCAGGAGGTGCTCGACCGCTTTGGGGCGCGCAAACGTGCGGCGGGACTGATCGACTTTGCCGACATGGTGGCGGGCGCGCAGGCGCTCCTGCAACAGCACCCCGATATCCTCGATGCCGTTCTGGGGGAGGTCGATTGCGTCATCATCGACGAGTTTCAGGACACCAACCCGGTGCAGTTCGCCCTGCTGTGGCGGCTGGCGGCGCGGGCACCACGCGCGATCCTGGTGGGGGATACAAAACAGTCGATCATGGGGTTTCAGGGTGCCGACCCGGCGCTGAGTGCGGCACTCGAGCGGCAGTTCCCCGACCGGGTCACGCCGCTGGATCGCAACTGGCGCAGCGACCCGCGCATCATGGG
>JALWJU010000014.1 GCA_026997055.1 Paracoccaceae bacterium
CGGCTGGATCACAGACCACTCGAAATCCGTCAAATCAAATCGGGCCATGTTCACCTCCTGCTCTTTGCAGAAAGTGAATCACAAACCGTCAGAGATGGGAATCCTGTTTATGGGTATGTGACCTAGGCCGTGGGCTGATCGAGCCCGCGCCCACAATGGTGCGGGCACTTATCTGACCGGGAATTCCTCATTGCAATCAAATGCTTTCGACGCGCCGCCCTGTCCCGTTCGGGATACGCGCAGGCTCTTGCGGTTTCGCGCGGCTGTCGGGGCAGCGCTCCGGTTTTGGCCGAATGCCTGGGCCATGATGGTTAACCTTTTCTAAACCCTGTTCGCGTTAACCTCCTCCGCGGAGGCGGTTGACGGAGGGTGCATGTCTGCCAGGGCCCATACGGTGGCATTCGAGGGGGTCGAGGCGCGCGCGGTGGAGGTTCAGTGCGCCATAACCGCGGGGCTGCCCGGCTTCTCCATCGTCGGCCTGCCGGACAAGGCGGTGCGCGAGGCGCGCGAGCGGGTATCGGCGGCGCTGACTTCCCTGGCCATCGCCCTGCCTTCGAGAAAGATCACCGTCAATCTCTCGCCCGCCGACCTGCCCAAGGAGGGCTCGCATTTCGATCTGCCCATAGCCCTGGCCCTGCTTGCCGCCATCGGCGTGCTGCCCCGCGACGCGGTGGAAGGGGCGCTGGCCCTGGGGGAGCTGTCCCTCGACGGCTCCCTGGTGAGCGTGGCCGGGGCCCTGCCCGCGGCCATGGCCGCCGCCGCGCAGGAGCGCGCCCTGATCTGCCCCCGCGACTGCGGCGGCGAAGCGGCCTGGGTGGGGGCGGCGAGCGTGCTTGCCGCGCCTTCCCTGGCGGCGGTGATCGGCCATTTCTCCGGCCAGTCGCCGCTGGCCCCGGCCGAACCCGGCGAGGCAAGAGCGCCGGACGACCTGCCCGACCTGGCCGATGTCAGGGGCCAGGAGCGCGCCAGGCGGGCGCTGGAAATCGCCGCCGCCGGCCACCACCACCTGCTGCTGGTCGGCCCGCCCGGAGCGGGCAAGTCGATGCTCGCCGCCCGCCTGCCTTCGATCCTGCCCCCGCTCACCCCGGCCGAAGCGCTGGAAACCTCGATGATACATTCCCTGGCCGGGATCCTGGACGAGAGCGGCATCTCCCGCACCCGCCCCTTTCGCGCGCCCCACCACACCGCCTCCATGGCCGCCATCGTCGGCGGCGGGCGCGGGGCGCGGCCGGGCGAGATCTCGCTGGCCCATAACGGAGTGCTGTTCATGGACGAGTTTCCCGAATTCGCCCGCCCGGTGCTCGAGACCCTGCGCCAGCCCGTCGAGACCGGAGAGGTGGTGGTGGCGCGCGCCAATGCGCATGTGCGCTACCCCTGCCGCTTCATGCTGGTCGCCGCGGCAAACCCCTGCAGATGCGGCCTGCTCGCCGAGCCCGCGCGCGCCTGCGCCCGGGCACCGGCCTGCGGCGAGGACTATCTCGGGCGCATCTCCGGCCCGCTCCTGGACCGCTTCGACCTGCGCCTGGAACTGCCCCCGGTGGCCCTCGGCGACCTCGCCTCCGCCCAAAGCCCGGAGCCCTCGGCCCCGGTCGCCGCGCGCGTGGCCGCCGCCCGCGCCCGCCAGCAGGCCCGCCTGGCCCGCCTCGACCGGGTGCGCACCAATGCCGATGCAGAAGGCAACCTGCTCGAGAAAATCGCCGCCCCGGATGCCCCAGGCCGCGCCATGCTGAACCGGCTGGCAGAGAAATTCTCCCTGAGCGCACGCGGCTACCACCGAATACTGCGCGTGGCACGCACCATCGCCGACATCGAAGGCGACGATACCGTATCAACACACCATATCGCCGAAG
>JALWJU010000015.1 GCA_026997055.1 Paracoccaceae bacterium
GCTCGGCGCCCGATATCGACCCGGGGCGCGCGAGCCTTGGCCAGTACCGCTGGGATCCGCTGCCCTTGAGCGATGCGCCGCTCACCTGGATCACCGGCATGCGGACCATGACCACGGCGGGCGATGTCAATACCCAGGTGGGCATGGCCAGCCATATCTATCTGGTCACCGAAAGCATGCAGGACGAGTATTTCGCCTCCGCCGACAGCGAACTGCTAGTGGTGCCGCAGCAAGGCCGCCTGCGCTTTGTCACCGAACTGGGCGTGATCGACATCGCGCCGCGCGAAATCGCCATCCTGCCGCGCGGGCTGGTCTATCGCGTGGAGCTTGTCGAAGGCCCCGCGCGCGGCTTCGTCTGCGAAAATTACGGGCAGAAATTCGACCTGCCCTATCGCGGGCCGATCGGCGCCAACTGCCTCGCCAATCCGCGCGATTTCAAGACCCCGGTGGCCTGGTTCGAAGACCGCGACGCGCCTTCGCGCGTGGTGATGAAATGGTGCGGCCAGTTCCACGAAACCCGCATCGACCACTCCCCGCTCGACGTGGTGGCCTGGCACGGCAATTACGCGCCGGTGAAATACGACCTCTCGACCTTCTCGCCCGTCGGCGCGATCCTGTTCGATCACCCGGACCCGTCGATCTTCACCGTGCTGACCGCGCCTTCCGGCACGCCCGGCACCGCCAATATCGACTTCGTACTGTTTCGCGAGCGCTGGATGGTGGCCGAAGATACCTTCCGCCCGCCGTGGTATCACAAGAACATCATGTCCGAACTGATGGGCAATATCCACGGCGCCTATGACGCCAAGCCCGAGGGCTTCGTCCCCGGCGGCATGAGCCTGCACAACATGATGCTGCCCCACGGGCCGGACGAAACGGCCTTCGAAGCGGCATCGAACGCGGATCTGAAGCCCGAGAAGCTCGACAACACCATGTCCTTCATGTTCGAGACCCGCTTTCCCCAGCACCTGACCCATTTCGCCGCCCACGAGGCGCCGATGCAGAGCGATTACATCGACTGCTGGGCGGGGCTCGAGAAGAAGTTCGACGGCACGCCGGGGGTGAAATGAAGCTCTTCTCCTACTGGCGCTCGACCACCAGCTTCCGGGTGCGCATCGCGCTCAATCTCAAGGGAATCGCCCATGAGATCGTGCCGGTGGATCTGGTCGCGGGCGAGCAGCGCGCACCGGAATATGCAGCGATCAATCCCGGATGCGCCGTGCCCACGCTCATGCTTGACGACGGCACCTGCCTCACGCAAAGCCTCGCCATCATCGACTATCTCGACGCCACCCACCCCACCCCGGCGCTCCTGCCCGCCGAGCCGTTGGCGCGCGCCCGCACCCTGGCGGCGGCGCACCAGGTGGCGCTCGACATCCACCCGGTCAACAACCTGCGCGTGATCGACCGGCTCAGGCAGATGGGCCACGAGCAGAGCGAGATCATCGACTGGATGCACCACTGGATGCACGAGGGCTTCACCGCCTGCCAGCAGATGATCCGCGCTGATACACCCTTCTGTTTCGGCGATACGCCCGACCTCGCCGATATCTGCCTCACCGCGCAGATGTACAACGCCCGGCGCTGGGGGCTGGAGCTTGCCCCCTTCGCCCGTATCGTCGAGATCGAACAGGCATGCCTCGCACTGCCGGCCTTCGATGCCGCCCGCCCCGAAAACCAGCCCGATGCCAGATGAGGAGCCCATGAGCCAGCTGAAGAAATCCTGGGTCGAAAGCGCCAATGCGTCCGGCCACCCCTTCCCGCTCAACAACCTGCCCTGTGGCGTCTTCTCCACCGCGACCGCCGAGTCCCATTGCGGGGTCGCCATCGGCGACATGATCCTCGATGTGACCACGCTCGAAGAGGCCGGGGCGATCCGGCCCGGTGAAGCGCCCGTCTTCGACCTGCCGGCATGGAACGGCTTCATGGAATTGGGGCAGGAGAGCTGGGAGCGCTTCCGCCAGTCGCTCACCGACATGCTCTCCATCGGCGCCGATACCGAAACCCGCGCCACGCTGCAAAAGCATCTCGTGCCGCAGGCCGAGGCCGAAATGCACCTGCCCTTCGCGGTCGCGGAATTCACCGACTTCTACGCCGGGCGCCACCACGCCACCAATGTCGGCACCATGTTCCGCGGCCCCGAAAATGCGCTCCCGCCCAACTGGCTGCACATCCCGATCGGCTATAACGGGCGCGCCTCCTCGGTGGTCGTCTCCGGCACCGATATCCGCCGCCCCTGGGGCCAGCTGAAATCGCCCGACCACGACAGGCCGGCCTTCCTGCCCTCGCGCCGGTTCGACTTCGAGCTGGAACTGGGCGCCATCGTCGGCCAGCCCAGCAACGGCCCCGTGACGGTGGCCGAGGCCGATGCCATGATCTTCGGCTATGTGCTGCTCAACGACTGGTCGGCACGCGACATACAGGCCTGGGAATACCAGCCGCTCGGCCCCTTCCAGGCCAAGGCCACCGCCACCACGATCAGCCCCTGGATCGTGACCAGGGCCGCGCTCGAGCCCTTCCGCAGCCCGACGCCCGCACGCGACGTGCCGCTGCTGCCTTACCTCGAAGAACCCGGCCCGATGCTCTACGACATCGACCTTGCCGTGACGCTCGCCCCCAAGGGCCAACCCGCCACCACCATCGCCCGCACCAATTACCGCGAGATGTACTATTCCTCGGCCCAGCAGCTTGCGCACCACACCACCTCGGGCTGCCCGATGAATGTGGGCGACCTGTTGGGCTCGGGCACCATCTCCGGCCCCACGAAGGAGTCGCGCGGATCGCTCCTCGAGCTTTCCTGGGGCGGCAAGGAGCCGATCACGCTCGAGAGCGGCGAAAGGCGCGGCTTCCTCGAAGACGGCGACACGCTCACGCTCACCGGCGCGGCCCATGGCGACGGCTTCACCATCGGCTTCGGCGCCGCGACCGGCACGCTGCTGCCGGCCCTCAAGGACCCCTACGCTCGATAACCCCTCTTTCATCTTTCCCCAAATACTCCCGCCGGAGGCACGATTTTTCGCAGAAAAATCGCCCCCGCCCGAACCGAAAGGACAAGACCATGGCCAAGGCATTCGCGTCGCAAGGCGACCTGAGCGAAAAGAAGATCAGCTTCACCGAGATCGGGCGCGACATCTACGCCTTCACCGCCGAGGGCGACCCCAATTCCGGCGTCATCATCGGCGATGACAGCGTGATGGTGATCGAGGCCCAGGCCACGCCGCGGCTGGCCGGCAAGGTGATCGAGAAGATCCGCACCGTCACCGACAAGCCGATCAGCCATCTGGTGCTGACCCATTACCACGCCGTGCGGGTGCTGGGCGCCTCGGCCTATGGCGCCGGCCAGATCATCATGAGCGACAAGGCCCGCGCCATGGTGGCCGAGCGCGGGCAGGAGGACTGGGACAGCGAGTTCCAGCGTTTTCCGAGGCTGTTCGAGGGCCACGAGAGCATCCCCGGCCTGACCTGGCCCACCACGACCTTTTCGGACCGCATGACCGTCTGGCTCGGCGGCCGCCGCATCGACCTGATGCATCCGGGCCGGGCACACACGGCGGGCGATATCGTCATCCATGTGCCGGACGAAAACGTCATGTTCACCGGCGATATCGTCGAATATCACTCCGCCTGCTATTGCGGCGACGGGCATTTTGGCGACTGGCCCCGCACGCTGGAGCGGATCGCCGCCTTCGAGGTGGACGCCATCGCCCCGGGGCGGGGCGACGCGCTGGTGGGCCGCGAAATGGTTGACAAGGCCATCGCCCTGACCGGCGATTTCGTCGCCTCCACCTACGCGCCTGCCGCCCGGGTGGCCGCGCGCGGCGGCAGCCTCAAGGAAGCCTGGGACGCCGTGCGCGCCGCCTGCGACCCCAAGTTCAAGGATTACGCCATCTACGAGCACTGCCTGCCCTTCAACGTCTCGCGCGCCTATGACGAGGCCCGCGGCATCGACACCCCGCGCATCTGGACCGCCCGGCGCGACCTGGAGATGTGGGAGCAGTTGCAGGGATAGCCCTGCCTGCCCGGACGTAACGTCACGCGGCAATTCGTTGCATCAGCAACAAGCCTGCCCGTGCTATGCTGAGCCAAACCGCAGGAGGGCCCATGAACAAGATCTTCGAGACCCCGCTTTATCCCTACAGGCGCGCCCCGGAGCAGGATGAGGAGCGCATCATGCGCCACAAGGTCGTGGTGGTCGGCGCCGGTCCCATCGGCCTTGCCGCCGCCATCGACCTTGCCCGAAACGACATCCCGGTGCTGGTGATCGACGACAACGACAAGGTCTCCTTCGGCTCGCGCGCCATCTGCTTTGCCAAGCGCCCGCTGGAGATCCTCGACCGCCTCGGCGCCGGAGACGCGATGGTGGAAAAGGGCGTGGAGTGGGAGCTTGGCCGGGTCTTCTTCGGCGAGCGCGAAGTCTATCGCTTCAACCTGCTTCCCGAGGCCGGCCACAAGCGCCCCGCCTTCATCAACCTGCAGCAATATTACTTCGAGGAATTCCTGGTCCGGCGCCTGCGCGAACTGGAGGCCGAAGGCAGGCCGGTCGAGATCAGGGGCCGCAACAAGCTCGCCGCCATCGGCGCCCACGAGGACCATGTGACGCTCGAGATCGACACCCCCGAAGGCCCCTACAATCTCGAGACCGAATGGCTGATCGCCGCCGACGGCGCCGGCTCGCCTACCCGCCGGATGATGGGGCTCGATTTCGTGGGCAAGGTGTTCGAGGACAATTTCCTCATCGCCGACGTGATCATGCAGGCCGACTTCCCCACCGAGCGCTGGTTCTGGTTCGACCCGCCCTTCAACCGCGGCCAGTCCGCGCTCCTGCACAAGCAACCCGACAATGTCTGGCGCATCGACTTCCAGCTCGGCTGGGACATCGACCGCGAACACGAACTCAAGCCCGAAAACATCGACCGCCGCCTGCGCGCCATGCTGGGCGAGGATATCCGCTACGAGCTGGAATGGTCCTCGATCTACACCTTCCAGTGCCGGCGCATGGAGACCTTCCGCAAGGGCAGGGTGATCTTCGCCGGCGACAGCGCGCACCAGGTCTCGCCCTTCGGCGCGCGCGGGGCCAATTCCGGCCTGCAGGACACCGACAACCTGGTCTGGAAGCTCAGGCTGGTGATCGAAGGCAACGCCCCCGAAAGCCTGCTCGACAGCTACGATTTCGAGCGCATCCTTGCCGCCGACGAGAATATCCTCAACTCCACCCGCTCGACCGATTTCATCACCCCGAAATCCGAGATCAGCCGGATCCTGCGCGACGCGGTGCTGGACCTCTCCGCCGAGCACGAATTCGCCCGCCCGCTGGTCAATTCCGGCCGCCTCAGCGTGCCGGCGGTCTATGACGGATCGCCCCTCAATACCGCCGATGCGCTCGACGGCCCGGCCATCTCCCGCCCCGGCGCGCCCTGCCCGGATGCGCCGCTGGGCGAGGGCTTCCTGCTTGAGCGCCTGGGAGACCGCTTCATCCTGCTGACCATCGACGCCGACGCGCCTGACGAGATCGAGGAAGACGGTATCACCGTCACCCGCCTCGCACTATCGGTGCGCGACGACACGACCGGCGCGCTCAAGCGGCGCTATCTGGGAGACGAGCCCTCGGCCGTCTACCTGATCCGCCCCGACCAGCATGTCGCCGCCCGCCGACCGAGCTGGAACGAAAACCTGTTCCGCGCCGCCATCCGCCGCGCCACCGGCAAGGAGTGAGCCGCCATGACCGACCTGATCCTCACCCCCAATCTCGACAATGCCGATGACTTCTACGCTACCCTGCTCGCCGCCCACGAGGGCCTGACCAAGAAAGAAAGCGACGCGCTTCACGCCCGCCTGATTCTGATCCTGGCCAATCACATCGGCGACAACAAACTGCTGGAACAGGCGATCGAAGCCGCACGGAAGGCAGGCTGATCCCCTTCCTCTTGCCGCAAATATCCCGGGGGGTCCGGGGGGCTGGCCCCCCGGCCGTAGCCTGGCCCGGGAGGCCGCCGCATGTCCGGAACGGCAGGCCGGTTATTCAGGCGCCTTCGTGAGGCGCAGATACGGCAGTACCGCATCGTATTCGCCGAATTTCGCCTTGGCCTCCTCATCGGAAACCCCCAGTCCGATGATCACCTCATCGCCGGGCTTCCAGCCTGCGGGCGTCGCAATCGGCGCCTTGTCCGTGGCCAGAACCGCATCCACGGCCCGAATGATCTCGTCGAAGTTCCGCCCCACCGACATCGGATAGATCAGCATGAAGCGGATCTTCTTGTCCGGCCCGATCAGGAAGGTCGCCCGCACCGTGGCGCTGTCGGCGGCGGTGCGCCCGTCGGGCAGATATGCTTCGGCCGGCAGCATGTCGAGCGCCTTGGAGACCGCCAGATCGGTGTCGGCAATGATCGGGAAATCCGCGCGGGCACCGGAAAAGGTCTCGATATCGGCCTTCCACTTGCGGTGCTCATCCACGCCATCCACCGACAGGCCGATCACCTTGACGCCGCGCTTTTCCCATTCTTCGGCCCGCTGCGCCACGGCGCCGAATTCGGTGGTGCAGACCGGGGTAAAATCCTTGGGATGAGAAAACAGCAGCGCATAGCTGTCACCGATCCAGTCGTGAAAGGTGATCTCGCCCTGGTCCGTCATGGCGGTGAAATTCGGCACGGTATCGTTAAGTCGCAGTCCCATCGGTATCTCCTCGGGTTGGTGTTTCGTTGTAGTTTAGATAGATTCTAAATTGTGGATTTCCAGCCGCATGGCCAAAATGTCGCACCTGAAATATTTGATCAAATCCCGCGCCTTGCTTGCATACCCACGCATACGGTGACAGTTTGCCGCCAGACACAGGAGATTCCCATGATCGAAAAGCGCGACTTCTACATCAATGGCCAGTGGGTCGCCCCCGCCAGGGCCAACGACCTGCCGGTTATCGACCCTTCCACCGAAGAGCCCTGCGCAGTGATCTCGCTGGGCAGCGATGCCGATACCGATGCGGCCGTGGCCGCGGCCAAGGCCGCCTTCGCCACATGGGCCTTCAGCACGAAGGAAGAGCGCCTCGAACTGATCCGCAGGATCCTCGAGCTCTACAATTCCCGCGCCGATGACCTAGCCGCAGCCATGAGCCTCGAGATGGGCGCGCCGATCGACATGGCGCGCTCCCAGCAGGTGGGCGCGGGCAGCTATCATATCGGCAATTTCATCAAGGCGCTGGAGAAATTCGAATTCGAGCGCCCCCTTGGCCCCCACGCGCCCGAAGACCGCATCCTCTACGAGCCGGTCGGCGTCACCGCCCTGATCACGCCCTGGAACTGGCCGATGAACCAGATCACGCTCAAGGTCGTCGCCGCGCTTGCCGCCGGCTGCACCATGGTGCTGAAGCCCTCGGAAATCGCCCCGCTCTCGGCCATGATCTTCAGCGAGATCATGCACGAGGCCGGCACTCCCGCAGGCGTCTACAACATGGTCAATGGCGACGGGCCGGGCGTCGGCACCCGCCTTTCCGGCCACCCGGATATCGACATGGTGAGCTTCACCGGCTCCACCCGCGCCGGTATCGCGATTTCGAAAAACGCCGCCGAAACCCTCAAGCGCGTCCACCTCGAGCTAGGCGGCAAGGGGGCCAATATCATCTTTGCCGATGCCGACGAAAAGGCCGTCAAGCGCGGCGTGCTGCACATGATGAACAATACCGGCCAGTCCTGCAATGCCCCCTCGCGGATGCTGGTGGCGCGCGAAATCTACGACCAGGCCATCGAGATCGCCCGCGAAACCGCCGAAAAGGTCGCCGTCGGCCCCGCCAGCGAGCCCGGCCGCCATATCGGCCCGGTGGTCAGCCAGGCCCAGTACGACAAGATCCAGACCCTGATCCAGAAGGGAATCGACGAAGGCGCCCGCCTCGTCGCCGGCGGCCCCGGCCGGCCCGAAAACCTCAACCGCGGCTATTTCGTCCGCCCCACGGTGTTTGCCGATGTGAGCAACGACATGACCATCGCGCAGGAAGAAATCTTCGGCCCGGTCCTGTCGATGATCCCGTTCGAGAGCGAGGAAGAAGCGGTGCGCATCGCCAATGACACGCTCTATGGCCTGACCAACTACATCCAGACCACCGACCCGGAGCGCGCCAAACGGGTGGCCCGGCAGATGCGCTCGGGCATGGTCGAGATGAACGGCAAGCCCCGCGCCCCCGGCGCCCCCTTCGGCGGCTACAAGCAATCCGGCAACGGGCGCGAGGGCGGCGCCTGGGGGATTGAGGATTTCCTAGAGGTCAAGGCGGTCTCTGGCTGGACAGTCTGAACTCCCCCCTTTCATCTTTCTGCAAATACTCCGGAGAGCGCAGCTTTGACGCGCCTCCGGCGTAGCGGGGTTGCCCGCAGC
>JALWJU010000016.1 GCA_026997055.1 Paracoccaceae bacterium
CCCGCCAGCTGCGCGCCCAGCGTGCCGCCCTGCTGGAAAACAGCGCCCAGATCGAGCGCCGCCGGCGGCTGTTCGACTCGGTGCTGTCCTCGGTCACGGCGGGGGTGATCGGGCTCGACCCGGAGGGGCGGGTGACCTTCATCAACCGCGCCGCCCTGCACCTGCTGGCGCTGGAGGAGGAAGAGGCGCTGGAGCACCGGATCGGCTATCTGGTGCCCGAATTCATCCCGCTGTTCGACCGCCTGCGCGCGGGTTCCGGTGCCAGCGTGCTCGAAGAGCTGCGCCTGACCCGGCGCGGCAAGCAGGAGAGCCTGCTGGTGCGCATGGCCCAGCGGCGCGGCGAGGACGGGGTGCTGGAGGGTTATGTGATCGCCTTTGACGACGTGACCGATCTCGTCAGCGCCCAGCGGCTCGCCGCCTGGGGCGACGTGGCCCGGCGCATCGCCCACGAGATCAAGAATCCGCTCACCCCGATCCAGCTTTCCGCCGAGCGCATCCGGCGCAAGTTCGCCCGCGCCGCCAGCGAGGAGGAAGAGAGCGGCGTCGCCGCGCTGACCGATGTGATCATCCGCCAGACGAACGACCTGCGCCGGATCGTGGACGAGTTTTCGCGCTTTGCCCGGATGCCCGAGCCCGAGCGCCGCCTGACCGACCTCGGAAAGCTGGTCGGCGACGTGGTGCTGCTGCAGAAGGCCGGGCAGGAGGGGGTGAAGATCGAGCTTGACCTGCCCGAGGAGCCGGTGGAGCTGGACGTGGACGCCACCATGATCGGCCAGGCGCTGACCAATCTCATCAAGAACGCCGGCGAAGCGACTGAAACATATCGCGAAAAGCACCCCGATGATACCGGCTACAAGCCCCGTATCAAGGTCCGCATGGAAGTCGATGACGAGACCGTGCGCATCACCGTGGCCGATAACGGAATCGGCCTGCCGGCGGACCGCGCGCGCCTGTTCGAGCCCTATGTGACCACCCGCGACAAGGGCACGGGGCTCGGCCTGCCGATCGTCAAGAAGATCATCGAGGAGCATGGCGGCACGCTGGCGCTCGAGGACGCGCCGCCCTTCGGGACCGGCGCCCATGCCGGGGCGATGGTGAGCATTTTCCTGCCCCTCGGCGGGCAGCGGCAGCAGCTTCAAGCGAGCAGAAAGAGGTAACGGATGGGCGATATCCTGATTGTCGATGACGAGCGCGACATTCGCGAACTGATTTCCGATATCCTGATCGACGAGGGCTTCACCACCCGCCTTGCGGGCTCTTCCGACGAATGTCTTGCCGAGCTCAGGGCCGAACCGCCGGCGCTGATGATCCTCGACATCTGGCTCAAGGACAGCGACATGGACGGGATCGACATCCTCAAGCTCGCCCGCACCGAATACCCCGAAGTGCCGGTGGTGATCATCTCCGGCCACGGCAATATCGAGATCGCCGTCGCCGCGATCAAGCAGGGGGCGTATGACTTCATCGAAAAGCCGTTCAACATCGACCAGCTTCTGGTGGTGATCGGCCGCGCCATGGAGACCTCGCGGCTGAGGCGCGAAAACAGCCAGCTGAGGCAGCGCGACAGTGCCCCGGCGGAACTGATCGGCAGCGGCACCGCCTTCAGGGCGCTGAAATCCCGCCTCGACAAGGTGACCCGCTCCAACAGCCGGGTGATGCTCACCGGCCCGGCCGGATCGGGCAAGGAAATCGCCGCGCGCTACATCCACGCCCATTCGCCGCGCGCGGACGGGCCGTTCGTCTGCGTCTCCTCGGCTTCGGTCGCCCCCGAGCGCATGGAAGAGGTGCTGTTCGGGCGCGAAAGCGCAGAGCGCGGCATCGAGCCCGGCCTGCTGGAGGAGGCCAATGGCGGGGTGCTCTATTTCGACGAGGTGGCCGACATGCCCCCGGGCACCCAGTCCAAGATCCTGCGCGTGCTGGTGGATCAGAGCTTCACCCGGGTCGGCGGGCGCGACAGGGTCAAGGTCGATATCCGGGTGATCTCCTCCACCACGAAGAACCTCGAAGAGGAGGTGGCGGCCGGCAATTTCCGCCAGGAGCTGTTTCACCGCCTCGCGGTGGTGCCGATCAGCGTGCCCGCGCTCACCGAGCGGCTCGAGGATATCCCCGAGCTTGCCCGCCACTTCATCGCCGAGCTGAACCGCTCCCAGGGCCTGCCCCGGCGCGAATTGTCCGACGAGGCGGTGGCGATCCTGCAGACCATGCCCTGGCCGGGCAATGTGCGCCAGCTCAAGAACGTGATCGAGCGGGTGCTGATCCTGGGCGAGGGCGAGGGGCCGATCCGCGGCGACGAGATCCCCGAAAGCTCTCGCTCCGCTTCCGGCCGGCCCGCCGCGGGAGAGAGCGGCCTGGTCACCGGGGCGCTGGCCATGCTGCCCCTGCGCGAGGCGCGCGAGGCCTTCGAGCGCGAATACCTGCTGACCCAGATCAACCGCTTCGCCGGCAATATCTCCAAGACCGCCCAGTTCGTCGGCATGGAGCGCAGCGCGCTGCACCGCAAGCTCAAGTCGCTCGGCGTGGTCACCGCCAGCCGGGCCGGCACCCGCGTGGCCTATGTGGCCGAGAACAAGGAGCACTGAAGAGCTCTGAAAAGGCCGCCGAAAAGGCCGAAGAGCGATTCGCCGCGGCCGAAGGCGCCCGTTTGCCGGTCCGGCCACGCCCTTCCCGGCATTTGACGCGCCCGGGCTTCTCTGGCAGGAAGGGCGGCGAACAGCCGGGGGCCGCCATGAAGGTTATCATCTGCGGGGCAGGGCAGGTTGGCTGGCAGATCGCCCGCCATCTCTCCAGCGAGCGAAACGACGTCACCGTGGTGGACAGCAACGCCACGCTGGTGCATCGGGCCATGGATACGCTGGACGTGCAGGGGATTGCCGGCTTTGCCTCCTACCCGGACATCCTCGAACAGGCCGGGGCGCGCGATGCGGACATGATCATCGCCGCCACCCATAGCGACGAGGTCAACATGGTCACCTGCCAGGTGGCCCATTCGGTCTTCGAGGTGCCGCGCAAGATCGCCCGCCTGCGCGCCCGCTCCTATCTGAACGCGATCTACAGCGACCTCTACCGGCGCGACCACCTGCCGATCGACGTGGTGATCAGCCCCGAGCGCGAAGTGGCCGAGGCGGCGCTGAGCCGGCTGGCGGCGCCTTCGGCCTTTGACACGGAGAGCTTCCTGGACGGCAGGGCGCAGCTTCTGGGGATCACGCTGGACGAGGACTGCCCGGTGCTGGACACGCCCCTGCGCCAGCTGACCGACCTTTTCTCCACCCTGCGCGCCATCGTCGTGGGGGTGCGCAGGGAGGGCAGGCTGTTCGTGCCCGAGGCGGGCGACCAGCTCTTTGCCGGCGACCAGATCTATGTGTTCTGCGAGACCGGCGACGTGCACCGTACATTGGAGATCTTCGGCAAGTCCACCGACAGTTCGGAGCGGGTGGTGATCCTGGGCGGCGGCAATGTCGGCCTGGCGGTGGCGCGCGCGCTGGAGGCGCGCGGGGCCAAGGTGCGCGCCAAGGTGATCGAGCTTGACCGTCAGGTGGCAGAGCACGCCGCCGATGCGCTGGAGCGCACGGTGGTACTGCATGGCGACGGCATGGATCTGTCGATCCTCAGGGAAGCGGGGGTCGGCCGCGCCGATGCCATTCTGGCGGTGACCGACGACGACAAGGTGAACCTGCTCTCCTCGGTGCGCGCCAAGGCCGCCGGGGCGAAGATGGCGATCTCCCTGGTCAATGACCCGACGCTGGTTTCGCTGATGGAGCCGCTCGGGATCGACGCCTATATCAATCCGCGCGCCACCACCGTGAGTTCGATCCTGCGCCATATCCGCCACGGCAAGGTGCGCGCGGTCTATTCGGTGGGCGATGCCGAGGCCGAGGTGATCGAGGCGCAGGTGCTGGGCACCTCGCCCATCGCCGGCCAGCGCATCCGCGACACCGACCTGCCCGAGGGGGTGCTGGTGGGGGCGGTGATGAAGGGCGAAGAGGTGATCCGGCCCACCGGCGCGACCCGTATCGACGAGGGCGACGTGATCGCGCTGTTCTGCCTGTCCGGGGACGTGCCCGAGGTCGAGCGCCTGCTTCAGGTCTCGATCGACTTCTTCTGATGCTGGCCGCGCTTGCCCGCCTGCCGCTGCTGGTCGCCATGATGGCGGTGAGCGCGGCGCTGATGCTGATCCCGGCGGCCCATGCGGCCGTGGTGCAGGATTTTCATGTGGCGCGGGTCTTCTTCTATTCGGCGCTGGTCTTCGGCTTTCTCACCCTGTTTCTGGCCATTGCCACCGCCGGGCGGCCCGAGGTGGAAGACCCCCGCCGCCACCTTCTGTCGCTGCTCGGCCTGTTCAGCGGTCTGCCGCTGATGCTGGCGGTGCCCTTTCATCAGGCGGTGCTCGATACCAGCTTTCTCAACGCCTATGTGGAGATGGTCTCCGGCCTGACCACCACCGGCGCCACCCTGTTCGAAACTCCCGGACGGCTCGCGCCTTCGGTGCATCTGTGGCGGGGCATCGTCGGCTGGCTCGGCGGGCTGATCATGTGGGTGGCGGCGGTGGCGATCCTGGCGCCGATGGCGCTGGGGGGCTTCGAGGTGCAGGCGGCGCCGGGCGAGGAGGGCGGCGGTCTGCTGGGCGGAAACGCTCCGGCAGCGGCGGCTTCCGGGGCGGCTCTGCGCGCCATGGAAGCGGCACATACCAGCGCCCGCCTGGGCCTCTATACGCGCCGCCTGGCGCCGCTCTATGCGGGGCTGACCCTGCTTTTGTGGATCGGTCTGTTTCTCGCCGGGGACAGTCCCCTCGTGGCGCTCATCCATGCCATGTCCACCATGTCCACCAGTGGGATTTCCCCGGTGGGCGGGCTTGGCGAGGGCGGCGCGGGGCTCGCGGGAGAGGCGATGGTGGCGGTCTTTCTGGTCTTTGCCATTTCGCGGCTGGCCTTTTCCCGCGACGGGCGCAGGGTGGAGAGGGGGCGGTTTTTCGCCGATCCGGAGGTGCGGCTGGGCCTTGCCATCGTGGGGCTGGTGACGGCGGTACTGTTCCTGCGTCACTGGATCGGCGCCTACGAGGTGGACGAGGAGGCCAATCTGGCAGCCGGTATCGGGGCACTCTGGGGAACTGCCTTCACGGTGCTTTCCTTCCTGACCACGGCCGGATTCGTCAGCGCCGAATGGGTGAGCGCCCAGGGCTGGTCGGGGCTGGAAAGCCAGGGGCTGGTGCTCCTGGGGTTGGCCCTGATCGGCGGCGGGGTGGCGACCACCGCCGGGGGGGCCAAGCTGCTCAGGGTTTACGCGCTCTACCAGCATTCGCTGCGGGAGCTCGAGCGGCTGGTGCTGCCTTCTGCGGTCGGCGGTGCGGGGCGGCTTGCGCGCCACATCCGTTCGCGCGGGGCCTTTCGCGCCTGGATCTTCTTCATGCTGACCGCCCTGTCGGTGGCCGGCTTCATGATCGCCTTTTCGCTGGCCGGCGAGGGGTTCGAGACTTCGATGATCCTTACGCTGGCCGGGCTGACCACCACCGGCCCCCTGGCCCAGTGGGCGGCGGCCGAGCCGATCAGCTACGCGCTGCTTGGCGCCGGGCCCAAGCTGATCCTGAGCGCGGCGATGATCGCGGGGCGGCTTGAAACCCTGGCCATCGTCGCCCTGCTCAACCCGGAACTGTGGCGCCGCTGAAGTGCCGCCGAGGGGCGGGGAAGGCGAGGGGGCAGGCCTTGCAGCTGGCGCAAATCCGGCCGGGCGGGCACCGGCGCGCCTCCTCCGGGCAGATCGGCCGCCGCTCCCGCCCTCCGGTCGCCGCGCTGGCAAAATCGCAAATGAGGGCTGGAAACCTGCGCTCCGCCGGTTAATATTGTCGCCACTGAGACCCGGGACCACTGCCACAGGCGGCAGCTCGAGAGAACAATTCGAGAAAACGACTCGAGAAACAAAAGGAAAAAGCAATGGCCGCGGACAGACAGAACCTGCAGGATGCCTTTCTCAATCATGTGCGCAAGGCAAAAGTGCCGGTGACGATCTTCCTGATCAATGGCGTCAAACTGCAGGGGGTGATTTCCTGGTTCGACAATTTCTGCGTGCTGCTCAAGCGCGACGGGCAGGCGCAGCTGGTCTACAAGCACGCGATTTCCACGATCATGCCGGGCCAGCCGATCAGCCTCTACGAGGGCGAGGAAAGCTGACCCGGCCGGTCGAGCGCACCGGGCGGGCGAGCCGCGCCTGGGTTCTTTATCCCGAAATGACCGGCGAGCACGGCCGGCGCGATGCTGCTGCGGGGCTGGCCGAGGGTGTGGCGCTGGCGCGCGCGCTGCCGGGGCTGGAGGTGATCGGTTCGCAGATCGTCACCCTGAAGAGGCCCGATCCCGGCCGCCTCTTCGGCAAGGGAAAGCTCGCGCGGCTGGGCGAGACCTTTCGCGCCGAGGAGATCGCGCTGGTGCTGATCGACGGGCCGGTTTCGCCGGTCCAGCAGCGCAATCTGGAGCGCGAATGGGGGGTCAAGATCCTCGACCGCACCGGGCTGATCCTGGAGATCTTCTCGGACCGCGCCCGCACCCGCGAGGGCGTGCTGCAGGTGGAGATGGCGGCGCTCACCTACCAGCGCACGCGCCTGGTGCGCGCCTGGACCCATCTCGAGCGCCAGCGCGGCGGGCTGGGCTTCGTCGGCGGGCCGGGGGAGACCCAGATCGAGGCCGACCGGCGCGCCATCGACGCCCAGCTGACCCGCCTCGGGCGCCAGCTTGCCAAGGTGCAGAAGACCCGCGCCCTGCACCGCGCCGCGCGCGCCCGGGTGCCGTTTCCCATCGTTGCGCTGGTGGGCTATACCAATGCCGGGAAATCCACGCTTTTCAACCGCCTGACCGGGGCGCGGGTCATGGCCGAGGACATGCTCTTTGCCACTCTGGACCCGACCATGCGCCAGATCGAACTGCCCGCCGCATCCGGTGCGGAGCGGGGCAGGGGGCAAAGGGTGATCCTGTCCGATACGGTGGGCTTCATCTCCGATCTTCCCACCCAGCTTGTCGCCGCTTTCCGGGCCACGCTCGAAGAGGTGCTGGAGGCCGACCTGATCGTGCATCTGCGCGACATCTCCCACCCGCAGAGCCGCCAGCAGGGCGAGGATGTGGCCGCGATCCTGGCCGATATCGGCGTGGGCGAAGACGTGCCTCGCCTCGAAGTCTGGAACAAGCTCGACCTGCTCGCACCCGATGAGCGCGCCGCGCGCCTGACGGAGGCCGCCCGGCGCGCCGATACCGTGGCGCTCTCGGCGGCGACCGGCGAGGGGCTTGACGCGCTGGTGGCGGCAATCGCCGCGCGCATCGGCGAGCCGACCAGCACCGCCACGCTGCAGATCCCCTTTGCCGAGGGGCGCAAGCATGCCTGGCTGCACGCGCGCTCGCTGGTGCTGAGCGAAGAGGCGGGCGATGAGGGCTGGCGCCTGACCGTGCGCTGGAGCGACCGGCAGGCGGCGCAGTTCGCCCGCCTGTGAGCCCGCCTGCCTGCCGGCCCGCACCGGGCTGCCCGCTGCCTGCCCGCTGCCCGCTGCCTGCCTGCTGCCTGCCGGCCCGCACCGGCCCGCACCGGACTGCCCGCGCCCCGGGCCGTTCCGGTCTGGCGGGCATTGCGGGCCTTGCGGGGCTACTCTCCGCGCGCCGGCAGAAGCCGGGTCACCCCCACCGCCGCGGCGCGGGCGAGTTCGGGATCCAGCGACATGGGCACATATTCGCCCCGCCGCCACAGCGCGCCGAGATTGTCGTAAAAGCGGCTCAGGAAATGGCCGGACTGGCCGGTGGCGGTAATGAACAGCGAGGAATCCGGGTCGGCAAAGTCATATACTCCGCGATATCCCGCCCCGTGGACATTCAGGAAGGGATCGGGCTCGCGCCCGGAAGTGCGCCCGCGCATCAGCGTGTTGTCGCCTCCCGAAGTGCTCTGACGTATATTCACGAACCAGCGCAGAAACGGCACCTGGCCCAGTACCGGGTGGTCATGGGCGGCCTCGTGCACATCGCCCCAGCGCAGGCTTTCGAGCGCCCCGCCGTAATTTTCTCCGATCCACAGCAGCGCGTCATCGAGCGCCAGCGAAGCGATGTCGTCGCAGGTTTCCACCCTTGCCGACTGCACCACGTCGCACCAGGCCGAAGCTCCGTCCACGTCGCGATAGACGCGCTCGATGAACAGGGGCTCGAGGCGGTCGAATTCTCCGGCCAGCGGGCCGAGCTCGTCCTGGATCAGCCGCTTCTGCAGCGCCCGCATCCAGGCCGCGTAAAGGAGCGGTTCGGGCAGGTGCTCGTTCATCTCGCCGTTCCAGGCCGCGAGCATCTCCAGGGCCTGCTGGCGCCGGCGCTCGGGGG
>JALWJU010000017.1 GCA_026997055.1 Paracoccaceae bacterium
GATGCTTCCGGCCCTGCCGTTCCCTGCCGTTGCGGCGAAGGGGATGGCGGGGGCGAAGGGGGTGAAATGGAAAAAGGCCCGCAAGCGGACCCTTTCCCCGAGCCTCGGCTCTTCCCGTCTCCGTGACTGTCGCAGCCCGCGTCCGTGACTGCCACAACTCGCGTCCGTGACTGCCACAGCTTGCACCTTGCACCCGTGACTGCCACGACCGGACCGGCCGGAGGCTTCTCTCTCTCCCCGTCGGACTGGCCAACTGCGCGCACCCTAGGACAGAAGGTCGCATGGGTCAACATTTCCGTGAGCCGGACGGCAAAAAAGCCGCGCCCGGAGGCGCGGCAGTCTGACAGGGAGGAAAATACCCGGGCCGAAAAGGAGGACATGCGCCCGGGCAAGTTCACTCTGGCAGAAAAAAGTTAAGATAGTATGTTCATGGCGGAGTTTTTTCGCCAGGAACGAGGGGTGCGATGCAGGAGGGGATTTTTGTCGGCGGCGGCGGGGCGGATCATGGCGAAAAGCAGTGGCTGCTGAGCCGATATGCCAACCGCCACGGGCTGATCGCCGGCGCCACCGGGACCGGCAAGACGGTGACCCTGCAGATCCTGGCCGAGGGGTTTTCGGCCGCGGGCGTGCCGGTCTTTCTGTCGGACGTGAAGGGCGATCTCGCCGGGCTTTCCATGGCCGGGAGCGCCGATTTCAAGCTTCACGAGGCGTTCAGGAAGCGCGCCCTGAAGATCGGCTTCGACGATTATGCCTACGAGAGCTTCCCGGTCACCTTCTGGGATCTTTACGGCGAATCGGGCCATCCGGTGCGCACCACCGTGGCCGAGATGGGGCCGCTCTTGCTCGCGCGCATGCTGGAGCTGACCGAGGCGCAGGAGGGCGTGCTCAACATCGCCTTTCGCGTGGCCGATGAAGAGGGGCTGCCGCTTCTCGACCTCAAGGACCTGCAGGCGCTCCTGACCTGGGTGGGCGAGAACGGGCGCGATCTGAGCCTGCGCTTCGGCAATGTCTCGCGCGCCAGCGTCGGCGCCATCCAGCGCGCGCTGCTGGTGCTCGAGAATCAGGGCGGCAGCAATCTGTTCGGCGAGCCGGCGCTGGAGCTTTCCGACATCCTGCGCACCGATCCCGACGGGCGCGGGCGCATCTCGATCCTCGCCGCCGACCGGCTGATGGCCTCGCCGCGCCTCTATGCGACCTTCCTTCTGTGGCTGCTCAGCGAATTGTTCGAGGAGCTTCCCGAGGTGGGCGACCCCGACAAGCCCAAGCTGGTGTTCTTCTTCGATGAAGCGCACCTGCTGTTCGACGATGCGCCCAAGGCGCTGATCGACAAGGTAGAGCAGGTCGCCCGCCTGATCCGCTCCAAGGGGGTGGGGGTCTATTTCTGCACCCAGAACCCGGCCGACGTGCCCGAAGACATCCTCGGCCAGCTCGGCAACCGGGTCCAGCACGCGCTGCGCGCCTATACGGCGAAGGACCGGCGCGCGCTCAGGCAGGCGGCGGAGAATTACCGCGACAATCCGCGCTTTTCCATCGAGGACGCGATCCGCGAGGTCGGCGTGGGCGAGGCGGTGACATCCTTTCTCGAGGACAAGGGCGTGCCGGGCATGGCCGAGCGCACCCTGATCCGCCCGCCTTCCTCGCGCCTTGGCACGATCAGCGCGCGCGAGCGCCAGGCGCTGATCGACACTTCGCCCATCGCCGGCAAGTATGAAGCGAAGATCGACCGCATCAGCGCCTACGAAACCCTGAAGGCGCGGGCCGAAAAGGCGGCGAAAGAGGCCGAGGAAGCCGAAAGGCGCGAGGAAGAGGCGGAAATGGCCGAGCGCGAATACCGCGCCGGGCGGCGCTATTCAGGGAGCCGGGTGGGCCGCTCCACCTCGCGCCGGCGGCGCAAGAGCGAGAGTTTCGGCGACGCGCTCTCCACGGCGCTGATCCGGGAGCTCAAGGGCACCACCGGACGGCGCATCGTGCGCGGCATCTTCGGCACCCTGTTCAAGGGGCGCTGACTTCAAGGGGCGCTGAGCCGCCGAACCGCCGCCTGCCACGATTTTTCCACGAAAATCCCCGGCCCTGTTCCCACGCCCCTATTTCAGCGGACGGATACTCAGCCGGGTGATGCGGTTGGCCCTGCGCTCCAGCACCTTGAAGCGGAAGCCGTGGAACTTGAACTCCTGCCCCTCGCCGGGGATCATCTGCGCCTCGTGGATGACCAGCCCGGCCACGGTATTGGCCTCTTCATCGGGCAGCGCCCAGTCCATCTCCCGGTTCAGATCGCGAATGGTCATCGCCCCTTCCACCAGATAGGAGCCGTCTTCGCAGCGTTTCACCCCGCCCTGTTCCTCGGGATCGTGCTCGTCGATGATCTCGCCCACGATTTCCTCCAGAATGTCCTCCAGCGTGATCAGCCCCTGAAGCGTACCGTATTCGTCCACCACCAGGGCGAAATGCGCCCGCCGCCGCAGGAACTGGCGCATCTGCTCGTCGAGCGTGGTGGTCTCGGGGATGAAGTAGGGCTCCTTTGCCACCTCCATCACGTCGAAATCGTCAAACGGGCTGCCGTCTCCGACATGCTCCGCCTGAACCCGGTACATGGCACGCGAAAGATCCTTGGCGTGGATTACCCCGACGATGTTCTCCGGGCGGTCTCGAAAAAGCGGCAGGCGCGTATAGGGGGAGTTCAGACATTGCTCGAGCACCTGACGGGCGGGCAGGGCGGCGTCGATCATCTCGATCTGCGAGCGGTGCAGCATGATCTCCTCCACCGCCCGCTCGCCCAGATCCAGCGCCCCCAGCAGCCGGTCGCGATCCTCCTTTTCCACCGCTCCCTCGCTGTGGCCCAGGCTGATCGCTCCGGCGATTTCCTCGCGCACGGCCAGTACCGAGCCCTGCGGGTCGATGCGCACGCCGAACAGACGCAGGATCGCCCGGGTGATCAGCCGCACCGCGCCGACCACCGGCGAAAACAGCGCGATCACCAGGCCGATCGGCCCCGAGACCCGCGCCGCCACCCGCTCCGGGTTGGTGATGGCCACGGTCTTGGGCAGCACTTCGGCAAAGATCAGCACCAGCAGCGTCATCACCAGGGTGGCCAGCGCCACGCCGCTTTCGCCGAACAGCCGGGTAAACAGGGCCGTGGCCAGGGAGGCGGCGAGAATATTGACCAGGTTGTTGCCGAGCAGCACCGACCCGATCAGGCGCTCGTTGTCCTCGGTGATGGCCAGCGCCCGCGCCGCGCCTCTTTCGCCCCGGTCCGCCTTGGCGCGCAGCTTGCCGCGCGAGGCGGCTGTCAGCGCGGTCTCCGAGCCGGAGAAGAATGCCGACAGCACCAGTAGAAGCGCAATCGCTCCGGCGCTGGTCCAGAAGGCAAGGTCCACAAGGTTCTGATCGGGATCCATTTCGTTCGGCTCCATAGGTGAATACCGCTCTTATGGTGCCTGCCTGGAGCGCTTTCAAGGGAGGGTGGCAAGCCGCCCCGGTCCCGGACCCGCTCAGACCGGGAAGAGATGCCCCTTTCACACTTCTTCAAATATCCCCGCCGGAGGCGCGATTTTTCCGCGAAAAATCGCTCCCACCCCCGGGGCCGCGGCGTGGGCGGGGGCTTGTCAGCCGAGGGCAAGCACCAGCAGCTTCAGCGCGTGATCGCATGCCGCCATGCGTACGGACTCGCGCCCCAGCGGGCCGAATTCCACTGTCTGCGCACGGACCCCCGCCGCATGGGCGAGGGCGAAGCAGACCCTTCCTTCGGGCTTGTGCTCGGAGCCGCCCGGCCCGGCAATGCCGGTGATCGACACCGCCAGATCGGCGCCCGTGGCCGCCCGCGCCCCGCGCGCCATTTCCTCGGCCACCTCCTCGCTCACCGCTCCGAAGGCCTCGAGCGCGGCGGCCGGCACGCCGAGGGCTGCGCGTTTCATGGCATTGGAATAGGTGATGAAGCCGCCGAGATAGACATCCGACGCGCCGGGGATCGCGGTGATCGCCGCGCCGAGCAAGCCGCCGGTGCAGCTTTCGGCCGTGGCGATGGTGAGGCCGCGGGCGCGGGCGCGGCGCAGGAGCTCTTCGGCGCCGGTCTCCTCGCTGCTCATGCCATCACCACCAGATGCGCGAATGCCGCCATGGCCAGCGCGACCCCTCCCGCAAGCACCCCGGCGATGACGTCATCGAGCATCACCCCGAGCGCGTCGCCGCGCCGGTCGGCCCGGCCCACCGGCCCCGGCTTCCAGATGTCGAACAGGCGAAACAGCAGAAAGCCCGCAACCCAGCCGGGATATGGAAAGACCTCCCCCGGCACCCCGGCCAGCCCCAGCCCGCCCGAGACCGGGGCGAGGGTGACGAACATGCCCGCCACCTCGTCGATCACCACTTCGGAAGGGTCCTCGCTCCCCGTGGCCCGCGTGTAATGCGCCGTCGCCCACCAGCCGGCGAAGAAGACCGCGAGCGTGGCCAGCGCCACGCCGGGAAAGCCTGCGAAGCGGTGGATCAGGTACACCGCCGGGATTGCCGCCGCCGAGCCCCAGCTGCCGGGGGCCGGGCGCATCAGGCCCACGTAGAAAAAGGTTGCGATCAGCTTGTGCATGGTCTCCCCCTCATGCCCTTTATGCCCTCACGCCCTTGTCAGGGTGGCGATGGCCTGGGCCGCGATCCCCTCGCCGCGGCCGGTAAAGCCGAGGCGCTCCGAGGTGGTGGCCTTGACGCTCACGCGCCCCGCCTCCACCCCCATGATCTCTGCGAGCCGCGCCTGCATGGCGGGCGCATGGGGGCCGATCCTGGGCGCCTCGCAGATCAGCGTCACGTCGCAATTGGCGATCTCCCAGCCCCTTTCGCGCACGAGGCCTGCGGCGTGGCGGAGGAAAATGTCGCTCGCCGCGCCCCGCCATTTCGGATCGGATGGCGGGAAGTGGCGGCCGATATCGCCCTCGGCCAGCGCGCCATAGAGCGCGTCGGTCAGCGCGTGCATGCCCACATCGGCATCCGAATGGCCGAGCAGCGCGGCCATATGCTCGATCTCGATGCCGCACAGCGTCACATGGGTGCCGGGGGCAAAGGCGTGGACGTCATATCCCAGCCCGGTGCGCACCTCTATCCGCATGGGAGCCTCCATCAGCCGTTCGGCCCGGGCGAAATCCCCGGGCAGGGTGATCTTCAGATTGGCCTCTTCGCCGGGGGTGATGGCGACTTCGAGCCCGGCGGCGCGGGCCACTTCCACGTCGTCGGCAGCACCCCCGGGATGGGCGCGATGGGCGGCGAGGATCTCCGGGTAGCGAAAGCCCTGCGGGGTCTGGGCGCGAAAGAGGCCGTCGCGCGCCTCGGTGCCGGTGACGCGCGCCCCTTCGCCGCGCCAGAGCGCGTCGGTGACCGGCAGGGCCGGGGCGGCGCCGGGGCTGCGGGCGAGGGCTTCCAGCACCGCGTCGATCACCGCCGGGCTCACCAGCGGGCGGGCGACATCGTGGATCAGCACAAGGTCGGGCGCCTCCTGCTGCATCGCCTCGAGCCCCGCGCGCACGCTTTCGGCCCGTGTCGCGCCCCCCTCGACCAGATGCACGCCCGAGAGATGCGCGGCGCGGGAGAAATCGTCCTTGTGCAGCACCAGCCAGATCGCTTCGATGCCGGGATGGCGGCGGAAGGCGTCGAGCGTGTGCTCCAGCACCGGGCGCCCGGCGAGTCTCTGCCACTGCTTGGGCAGGGGACCGCCGGCACGGGTTCCGCGCCCGGCGGCGACGATGAGGGCATGGGTGCGGCTCTTCATGGGCGTCTTGTAGGCGGGCGCGGCGGGAAGGGCAATGCGACGGGGCGCCCAAAATTCAGGCGGCTTCCCGGGAATCTGCCCGAAAATTGTGCGCATGCGTCCTTTTGCCGGTTGCCACAGAGGGAAAACTGGGGTTTTCACGGGGTTTCGGTTAGAAGGGTGCGTGAAAAGCGGGCAGATCATGCAGCAGAGCAAGCTGAAAATCCTCGGAATCGACCCGCCGGTGCTGCTTGCGCCCATGGCCGGGGTCACCGACCTGCCGTTTCGCCAGCTGGTGCTGTCCTTCGGTGCCGGGCTGGTGGTGAGCGAGATGGTGGCCAGCCAGGAGATGGTGCAGGCCAAGCCGGGGGTGCGCGAGCGCGCAGCCCTGGGGCTGGGGCAGGCGAAGACGGCGGTGCAGCTGGCCGCGCGCGATGTCCACTGGGCCGCCGAGGCCGCGCGCATGGTCGAGGCCGCCGGCGCGCGGATCATCGACATCAACATGGGCTGCCCCGCGCGCAAGGTGGTGGGCGGGGCTTCGGGCGCGGCCCTGATGCGCGATCTCGGGCTTGCCGCGCGCCTGATCCGGGCGATCGTCGGCGCGGTGAGCGTGCCGGTGACGCTGAAATGCCGGCTCGGCTGGGACGAGGCCAGCCTGAACGCCCCCGAGCTTGCCCGCATCGCCGAGGGCGAGGGGGTGCGGATGCTCACGGTGCACGGGCGCACCCGCCGGCAGTTCTACAAGGGCCGGGCCGATTGGCGCGCGGTGGGCGAAGTGGTCCGGGCGGTGAATATCCCGGTGATCGTCAATGGCGACATAGCCAGCGTGGCGGCGGCGCGTACCGCGCTTCGCCAGTCGGGCGCGGCCGGGGTGATGGTGGGGCGCGGGGCCGGCGGGCGGCCATGGCTGCTGGCCGAGATCGCCCATGCGCTCCATGGCGCGCCGGCGCCCAGCATCCCGCAGGGGCCGGCGCTGGTCGAGATGGTCAGGGGGCACCTCGAAGCGAGCCTCGATTTCTACGGGCCGGAACTGGGCGGCAAGGTGATCCGCAAGCATCTGGGCTGGTACATGGATGCCGCCGGCACGCCTGCGCCTCTGCGCCGGCAGGTGCTTCAGGCCGCGCCCGAAAGGGTGGCGGCCCTGCTGCCCGAGGCTCTTTCCGGCTGGCGGGGGGTGGCGGCATGACGGTGGCTGGCAAGGGCGGCAAGGGCGGCAGTCTGCGCGACGCGAGCCTCTGGCAGGCGCTGCCGGTGCCTGCCTTCATCACCGATGCCGCTGGCCGCATCCTGGAGGCCAACAGCGCCGCCGAACTGTTCGTCAATGCGCCCGCCCGCCGCCTGCGGGGGCGCGGGCTGGGCGAGGTCCTGTCCGCTGACCCGGCGCTCGTCCGGGCGCTGAGCCGTGCCGGCGACAATCGCGGCCCGGTCTATGTGAACAACGCCGCCCTCAGCCTGCCCGGACAGTGCAAGGAGGCCAATATCCAGCTTTCCGCGCTCCCGGGCGAGGGCCGCCTGCTGGTGCTGGTCAGCCCCTGCCGGCTGGCCCAGGGGCTCGTTCAGGCGGGGCCGACGGAGAATGCCGCGCGTTCGGCCATCGGCATGGCCGAGATGCTGGCCCACGAGATCAAGAATCCGCTTGCGGGCATCACCGGCGCGGCCCAGCTGCTGGAAATGAGCCTCGCCCCGCAGGACCGCGAACTGACCGGGCTGATCGTGGCCGAAAGCCGGCGCATCGTGGCGCTTCTGGAGCAGGTGGAGCAGTTCGGCAATCTGCGCCCGCCCGAGCGGGGGGCGGAGAATATCCACCACCTGCTCGACCGGGCGCGGCGCTCGGCCGAGGTGGGATTCGCCCAGGGCATTGCCTTCAGGGAAGAATACGACCCCTCCCTGCCGCTGACACTGGTCGATGGCGACCAGATGATGCAGGTCTTCCTGAACCTGATGAAAAACGCGGCCGAGGCGCTCAAGGGACAGGGGCCGGGGAATGGACGGGACGGACGGGACGGACGGGGCGCGGCGGCGCCGGAAAAGGGCCGGATCACCTTGCGCAGCTACTACGACCACGCCCTGCGCATTCGCGGGCGCGACGGGCGCGAGCGCCGCCTGCCGCTGCAGGTCGAGATCATCGACAACGGCCCCGGCCTGCCCGCCGACATCGCCGCGCAGATATTCGAGCCCTTCGTTTCGGGGCGCGAAAACGGCACCGGGCTGGGGCTGGCGCTGGTGTCGAAGATCATCGCCGAGCACGGCGCCCGGATCAGCGTCGAGAGCGCGCCGGGGCGCACCTGTTTTCGCATTTCGCTGCCGCTGGCCGAGGGGCCGGAGGCGGCGGGCCCGAGGAGAAGATGACCGATGGACGGAACCGTTCTGATCGCCGATGACGACCGCACCATTCGCACGGTGCTGACCCAGGCGCTGAGCCGCGCCGGCTGCAAGGTGCACGCCACCGGCTCGCTGGCCACGCTCAAGCGCTGGGTGGCCGAGGGACGGGGGGATCTGGTGATCTCCGACGTGGTGATGCCCGACGGCAACGGGCTCGAGGCCCTGCCCGAGATCGCCCGGATGCGCCCGGGCCTGCCGGTGATCGTGATCAGCGCGCAGAACA
>JALWJU010000018.1 GCA_026997055.1 Paracoccaceae bacterium
GTTCGGGTGCAATGGCTGCCCCGCCCCGCCGCGCGGCAGCCATTGCACCCGAACCGTCAGCCCCCATATCTCCCCCATGGAAAGCATCGACCCCGCCCGCCTCGTCTATCTCCTGATCCTCGGCATCGCCATCGCCGGCTACCTGATCGCCGACAGCCGCGCCTCCCTCGGGCGCATGGCCCGCCAGGCCCTGGCCTGGGGGCTGATCTTCGTCGGCGTCATCGCCGCCTACGGGCTGTGGAAGGACATCGCCCCCGAGCTCTCCCCCCGCCAGTCCCTGACCCGGGACGGCGCCATTGTCGTGCCCCGCAGCCCGGACGGCCACTTCTACCTGACCCTGCGCCTGAACGACGTACCGGTGCGATTCGTGGTCGATACCGGCGCCACGGCCGTCGTGCTGAGCCGGGAGGATGCCCGGCGCATCGGTCTCGACCCCGATCGCCTGATCTATGCCGGGCGCGCCAGCACCGCCAATGGCGAAGTGGCCACCGCCACGGCCCGGGTGGAAACCATCCAGCTGGAAAACCTCACCGACCGCGACATGCGCGTGCAGGTCAACGGCGGCGAAATGGAGGGCTCGCTCCTGGGCATGGACTACCTGCGCCGCTTCTCGCGCATCGAGATCGCCGACGACAGGCTGCTCCTGACCCGCTGAGGGCGCCCCCGGGTCTTTCCGCGGAGCCTTTCAGCGAAAATCGCCCCGCCGCGAAGGCGGAACGCCCGGGCAGCGCCGGCAGGCCGGCAAGGGCGCTCAGGCCAGCGCCGCCAGGATGCGCGCCCAGCTGCGCGTGCCCTTGTGGAAGCTTTCGAGGTCGTATTTCTCGTTGGGCGAGTGGATCCGGTCATCGTCGCGGCCAAAACCGATCAGCAGCGAATCCATGCCCAGCAGGGTCTTGAAATGCCCGGCAATGGGGATCGAGCCGCCGCAGCCCACATAGGCGGCCGGGCGGGGCCATTCGTCGCCGAGCGCCTGGCGGGCCTGCTCGAAGGCGGGGTTCTCGATCTGCATCAGCGCCGCGCGCGAGCCGCGGCTTTCGTGCCAGACCACCTCGAAATCGGCCGGGATGTTCCCCTCCACATATTCGACAAAGGCCTTGTGGATCGCCTCCGGGTCCTGCTCGCCCACCAGCCGGAAGCTCAGCTTGCAATGGGCCTCGGCGGGCAGCACGGTCTTGAACCCCTCGCCGGTATAGCCGCCCCACAGGCCGTTCACTTCGCAGGTCGGGCGCGACCAGATCATCTCGAGCGGCGTGCGGTCCTGCTCGCCCGCGGGCACGCTCAGCCCCACATCGCCCAGATAGGCCGCGTGATCGAAATCGAGCCCCTGCCACTGGGCGCGGATCGCGTCCGACAGCTCCGGCACGCCGTCATAAAAGCCCGGCAGGGTGACGCGCCCGCGCGCGTCATGCAGCCCCGCGACCAGCCGCGAGAGCACATGCAGCGGATTGCCCGCAAGCCCCCCATACATGCCCGAATGCAGGTCGCGATTCGCGCCGCGAATGGTGAATTCCTCGGTCAGAAGCCCGCGCAGCATGGTGGTGATCGCCGGCACCGCGCTTTCGAACAGGCCGGTATCGCAGATCAGGGCGATGTCGGCGCTGAGTTCGGCGGCATTTTCTCTGAGGAACGGCACCAGCGAGGGCGAGCCCGATTCTTCCTCGCCCTCCAGCAGCACGGTGATGGCGACCGGCAGCGCGCCGCGCTCGGCCTTCCAGGCGCGGCAGGCCTCGAGGAAGGTCATCAGCTGGCCCTTGTCGTCGGAGGCGCCGCGCGCGCGGATCACCTTGCCCCTGTCGGTCTCTTCCAGCGCCGGCTCGAAAGGCGGTCTGTCCCAAA
>JALWJU010000019.1 GCA_026997055.1 Paracoccaceae bacterium
CATCGGAAGGGCTCCAGCGGTTTCGCCGGCTCCGGTGCATCACGTTTCCGTGAGACCGCGCCGGAGACCGCGCCTTTCTAATGGCGCGCGGATGCGCTAAGGCGGAAGGAAAGCAAGGGAAAGGGCCATGAGCGACGCGCCGAGCATCCATTTCACCGCCTCCGAGACCGAACTTGCGCAAAAGGCGCGCGCCGCGCTCACCGCGCGCTATGGCTCGGTGCCCGCCGAACAGGCCAGCACGATCGTGGCGCTGGGGGGCGACGGCTTCATGCTCGACACGCTGCACGCCACCCGGGCGCTCGAAATCCCGATCTACGGGATGAATTGCGGCACCGTCGGCTTCCTGATGAACGAATATGGCGAAGCCGACCTGCCCGCCCGCCTCGCCGCCGCCGAGGAAACCATCATCAACCCGCTGGAAATGCGCGCGACCGGCATGGATGGCCGCCTGCACGAGGCGCTGGCGATCAACGAAGTGGCGCTCCTGCGCGCCGGCCCCCAGGCGGCCAAGCTGCAGATCAGCGTGGACGGGCGCCTGCGTCTCGAAGAGCTGGTCTGCGACGGCGCGCTGGTGGCCACGCCCGCCGGCTCCACCGCCTACAATTACTCCGCCCACGGGCCGATCCTGCCGATCGGCTCCGACGTGCTGGCGCTCACCGCCATGGCCGCCTTTCGCCCCCGGCGCTGGCGCGGCGCGCTGCTGCCCAAGGGGGCGCTGGTGCGCTTCGACGTGCTCGAGGCCGAAAAGCGCCCGGTCATGGCCGATGCCGACAGCCGCAGCGTGCGCAACGTCGCCTCGGTCGAGATCCGCTCGCGCGAGGATATCCGCCACCGGATCCTGTTCGACCCGGGCCACGGGCTGGAAGAGCGGCTGATCCGCGAGCAGTTCGTCTGAGCCTCGGGCGGCCGGAGGGAGGGCACCGCATGGAAAAGCCACCCGCCTCGGACCTGCGCGCCCGCGAACACCGGCTCGGCCAGATGGTGTGCGCCCGCCTGCCGCACGGGCTGGCGGAATTCGTGCTCTTTGTCCTCAAGCAGAGTCATCGAACAGGGCTGGGCGGCGCTGTTCGGCGCGTTTTTCCTGTGGGTCGCCGAGAATGTCGGCACCCGCACCGGCACCTGGGTCTATGCCGGCACGAGCGAGGCCGCCTGGGCTTCGCTTTCCAGGATGGGGAGCTGGTACCTGCTGCTCTATGTGAGCTTCATCACCGTGACCCTGGTCTATCGCGAAATGCTGGGCGCGCCCCCGCCTGCGCCCCGCCCTGCCGAAGGCCCTACAGAAGGCCGCGCCGGGCCATGAGCCAGAGCGCCAGGCCGCCCACCACCAGCAGGGCAAAGGCCAGCCCCGCGAGCCAGTCGAGAAACACCGCCTTGCGCCGCGCCCACGGATCGACGCCGAGCAGGTAGCGCTCCACCGCCCGGCAGGCGCGCTTCAGGCGGCGTTGGTCGATCCGGCGCGAAAGCTGCGGGTGCCCGGCCAGCGCCAGCGCCTCGGCGATGCGCGTCGCTTCGGCGCGGATATGGCGCGGCAGGCGCTTGCCCGCATGGGCAAGGCGCGCCTCGAAGCCCTCGCCGGTCGCGTCCAGCCGCTCGCCCATCAGCCGCGCCAGATGCTCCGCTTTCTCCCGCAGGTCCATGTCTTGCCCTTTTCCATGTCTCACCCTTTCGCCCGCCCGGTACAGGGGATAAATAGCGCCTCATGCTGGCAATGACCACATATGGCGAAGATGAGACCCTGCCGCCGGTGCTGATCGTGCACGGGCTGTTCGGCTCCGGGCGCAACTGGCGCGCCATTGCCCGGCGCGCGCCGACAGCCAGTCCTACCCGGAGAT
>JALWJU010000020.1 GCA_026997055.1 Paracoccaceae bacterium
GGGTATATCCTGGTCTTCGGGCTGGGCTCGGTGCTGGGCATGGCCACGCTGAGCTGGGTCGCCTCCTGGCCGCTGCGGCTGGCCGAAACCGCCACTTCGCGGCTGCTGACGGCAATCCGGCTGGGGGTGGCGGGGCTGGCGATCTTGCTTGGCGTCGCGGTGATCGCCGAAACCGGGCCGCTGGCCCTGTTCGGGGCGGGCTGATGCGCATCCTGCTGCTGATCCACGCCTTCAACGCGCTCTCGCAGCGGGCGCATGTGGAGTTGCGGCAGGCCGGGCACGAGATTTCGGTCGAATTTTTTACCAATGACGATCTGGCCCGCGAGGCGGTGGCGCTCTGGCGGCCGGAGCTGATCCTGTGCCCCTATCTCAAGCGCGCGGTGCCCGAGGATATCTGGCGCGCCACGCCCACGCTGATCGTCCATCCCGGCCCGCCCGGCGACCGGGGGCCGGCGGCGCTGGACTGGGCGATCCTGAGGGGCGAGCGCGAATGGGGCGTCACGGTGCTGGAAGCGCGCGCGGAGATGGATGCGGGGCCGATATGGGCCTTCCGCCGCTTTGCCATGCGCGCGGCGACCAAGTCGAGCCTCTACCGCAACGAGGTGAGCGATGCGGCCATGGCGGCGATCTTCGAGGCGCTGGGCAAGGTGGCGGCGGGCGAGAAGCCGGTGCCGCTGGGCGAAGCGGATTTCGCCACCGGCGGGCTCAACGGCCCGGTGCCCCGGCAGGCGCGGGCGATCGACTGGGCCGCCGACGGGGTGGCGGACGTGCTGCGCAAGCTGCGCGCCTCGGACGGGGTGCCGGGGGTGGCCGATGCGATCGGCGGGCGGCGCCTGTTCCTGCATGACGGCCATGCGGCGCCGGGCCTTGCGGGGCCGCCGGGGGCGCTGCTGGCCAGGAGCGGCCCGGCGGTCGCGCGCGCCTGCCGCGACGGGGCGGTATGGATCGGGCATATGCGCGACCCGCAGGCCGAAGCGCCGGTCAAGCTGCCCGCAAGCCAGGTGCTGGGCGCTGCCGCCGAGGCGCTTGCAGAGGTCGCGCCGGGCGATCCGGGCGCCTATCCCGGCATCACCTGGCGCGAAGCGGGCGATGTGGGCTACCTCGCCTTTCCCTTTCTCAACGGCGCCATGTCCACCGGCCAGTGCGCCGGGCTTCTCGCCGCCTTCCGCCACGCCTGCACCCGGCCGGTCAGGGTGATCGTGCTCGAGGGCGGGCCGGATTTCTGGTCCAACGGCATCCACCTGAACCGGATCGAGGCCGCCCCCGGCCCGGCCGAGGAAAGCTGGGCCAATATCAACGCCATGGATGACCTGGCCGAAGCCCTGATCCGCTGCGAAAGCCATGTCACCGTCGCCGCGATGGCCGGCAATGCCGGGGCCGGCGGGGTGTTTCTGGCCCGCGCCTGCGACCGGGTCTGGCTGCGCGAAGGCGTGATCCTCAACCCGCATTACAAGGACATGGGCAATCTCTACGGTTCCGAATTCTGGACCTACCTGCTGCCGCGCTGCTGCGGCGCGGAGAATGCCCGGCGCATCGCCGAGGCGCGCCTGCCGATGGGGGCCGAGGAGGCCTGCGCGCTGGGGCTGGCCGATGCGGTCCTGCCCGGCGCGCGCGCGGCTTTTGCCGCCGAGGTGGCGGCGCGGGCCGGCGAGCTTGCCCTCGGCGCCGAAGCCATGCTTGCCGACAAGCGCGCCCGGCGCGCCGCCGACGAGGCCGAAAAGCCGCTCGCCGAATACCGCGCCGAGGAGCTTCGGCAGATGCGGCGCAATTTCTTCGGCTTCGACCCCTCCTACCACATCGCGCGCTACAATTTCGTGCACAAGGTGGCGAAGTCGCGCACCCCCACGAGCCTTGCCCGCCACCGCGACAAGCGCGCCACCCAGCCGCAGGAGGCCCTGCCATGACCAAGCCGACCATCCTGATCGTCGATGACGAACTGCGCTCGCTCGAGGCGCTGGAGCGCACGCTTTACGACGATTTCGACGTGCTCACCGCCGAAACCACCGCCGAGGCCGAGGCGCTGCTGGCCGACAACTGGGTGCAGGTGATCCTGTGCGACCAGCGCATGCCCGAGGAGAGCGGCGTGGCCTTCCTGACCCGGGTGCGCGACCGCTGGCCGGACGTGATCCGCATCATCATCTCGGGCTATACCGAGGCCGACGACATCATCGCCGGGCTCAACGAGGCGGGCATCTACCATTACATCACCAAGCCCTGGCAGCCGGAAAAGCTGATCCTGACGCTCAAGAACGCGCTGGAGATGTTCGAGCTTCAGCGCCAGAACCAGCTCCTGGCGATCGAGCTGCGCCTGTCCGAGGAAGGGGCGCGGCGCAAGCTCACCGACAACCGGCGCAAGCTGCGGCGCCAGTACGACTTCGACGACGGGATCGTGCGCGGGCGCACTTCGCCCATGAACCGCATCTGCGACACGCTGGCCCGGGTCGCGCCCTATGACCTCTCGGTGCTGTTTCTGGGCGAAAGCGGCACCGGCAAGGAACTGGCCGCGCGCGCCATCCACTACAATTCGCTGCGCTGGAACAAGCCCTTCTCGGTGCAGGCCTGCCAGGCGATGG
This sequence comes from Paracoccaceae bacterium, assembly GCA_026997055.1. Taxonomy (GTDB): domain Bacteria; phylum Pseudomonadota; class Alphaproteobacteria; order Rhodobacterales; family Rhodobacteraceae; genus JAAEUB01. The sequence continues at coordinate 2,574 of JALWJU010000020.1, forward strand.
ACCACGACCGGCTGGAGCGCGAGCTTTTCGGGGTGCGCGCGGGCGATGCGCGCCGCGACCAGGCCGGGCTGTTCGAGCGCAGCTACGGCGGCACGCTGTTTCTCGACGAGGTGGGGGAGATGCCGCTTTCGTTTCAGGCCCGCCTCTTGCGGGCGATGCAGGAGGGCGAATACCGCCCGCTGGGCTCGAACCAGAGCCGCAAGCTCGACATCCGCCTCATCGCCGCGAGCTCCTCTGACCTCGAACGGGCCGTGGCCGAGGGGCGCTTTCGCAAGGATCTCTACTTCCGCCTCGCCGGGGTGGTGATCGCCATCCCGCCCCTGCGCGAGCGGCGCGAGGATATTCCGCTTCTGGCCAGCTACCTGCTCAAGCAGGCGGTTTCCTCGCTGGGCAAGGAGGCGGCGGGCTTCACCCCCGAGGCGCTTTCCTGCCTCAAGCGCCACGACTGGCCGGGCAATGTGCGCGAGCTTCGCAACGAGATCGAGCGGATGCTGGTGATGGGGCCCGAAGGGGGCGAACTGGGCGCCGACCTGATCTCGCCCCGGGTGCTGATGGCGCTGGACCCGGCCCAGGCCAGCGACCTGGCGCTGCAGCCCGAGGGCGAGGGGCAGACCCTCAGGGAGCGCATCGAGGCGATCGAGGCGCGCATCCTGCGCGAATCCCTCATCCGCCACCGCTGGAACAAGAGCCGGGCTGCGCGCGAACTGGGGCTTTCGCGGGTCGGGCTGCGCTCGAAGCTCGAGCGATACGGCATTGAACGCGAGAGCGAAATGCCGCAGGCTTCCCCCGCATGACGAAAGGACAGGTGCCCGCATGAGCCACATCTCCGAGCCTTCTGCGCGCCCCACGATCCTGCCGGAGCAGTTGCGCGCCCTGGCGGCGGGCGAGCGGGGCGAAGAAGTCTGGATCGACGTGATCCGGCAGATGGACCGGGTCTATGCGGAGCTTGTGGAAAGCCAGGTGGCGCTCGAGGCCAAGAATGCCGAGCTCGAAAGCGCGCAGGAATTCATCGCCTCGGTGATGCGGGCGATGAGCGACCTGATGATCGTCTGCGATACCGATGCAAGGATCGTGCAGGTGAACGAGGCGCTCGTTCGTCTCACCGGCCTTGCGCCGGGCGATCTGGAGGGGCGGCCCATCGGCGAGGTGCTGCACGGGCCGGGCGAGGAGGCCGAAGACACCTTTGCCACCCATCTGCGCGCCCGGCGGGTCTTTACCGATTGCGAGGTCACGATCCGCGCCGCCGATGGCGAAGAGGTGCCGCTTTCGGTCAATTGCTCGCCGCGTCACGACCGGCGCGGCCGCCCCGCCGGGCTGGTGCTGATCGGCCGGCCCATGGGCGAATTGCAGCGCGCCTATCGCGAGCTCGACGCGGCGCTCAGGCGGTTCGAGCGCGCCCAGCAGCAGCTGATCGCCTCGGAAAAGATGGCGGCGCTGGGCCGGCTGGTGGCCGGGGTGGCGCATGAGCTGAACAACCCGATCAGCTTCATCTACGGCAATATCCACGCGCTGCAGAAATACCAGGCCCGGCTGGTCGCCTATCTGGAGGCGGTGGAGGCGGGGGCCGGGGCGCGGGAGCTTGCGCGCCTGCGCCAAGAGCTGGGGATCGACCGGATCACCGCCGACATGCCGGGGCTGATCGAAGGCACGCTGGAAGGGGCCGAGCGCGTCTCCAGCATCGTCCAGGACCTGCGCCGCTTTTCCGGCAACCAGCGCGAGCCCAACGAGACCTTCGCGGTCGAGAGCGCGATCGGGACGGCCCTGTCCTGGGTCAGGCGCGGGGCCAAGCTGACGCCGCAGGTCGGCATTGACTGCGCCGAGGGGCTGGAGGTCACCACGCGGCGCGGCCATGTGCACCAGATCCTCGTGAACCTGCTGCAGAATGCCTTCGACGCGCTGGCGGGCACCGGACGGGCGCGGATCGAAATACGCGCGGGCGCGCGGGCGGGGCGGGTGTGGATCAGTGTCTGCGACAACGGCCCCGGGATCGCGCCGGGCGCTGCGGACCGGATCTTCGAGCCCTTCTTCACCACCAAGCCCGTGGGCCAGGGCACCGGGCTCGGGCTTTACCTCTCCTACCGCATGGCCGAGGAGCTTGGCGCGCGGCTCGTCCATGCGCCGGCCGAGCCGGGCGGCGGGGCCTGCTTCACCCTCGATCTGCCGGCCCGCCCGCCCGAGGCGGCGCCATGAGCGCGCCCGCGCCCGAAACCCGCGCTGCGCGGAACCGGCGCACGCTGCTGTGGCTGCAATCGGGCGGCTGCGGCGGCTGCACGCTGTCGCTGATCTGCGCCGAGGCGCCGGACTTCCTGACCGCCTTCGAGGCGGCGGGGATCGAGCTGCTCTGGCACCCGGCGCTGAGCCTCGAGACCGGGCGCGAGGCGCTCGGCATCATCGAGGCGGTGCTGGAAGGGCGCCAGCGCCTCGACATCCTCTGCCTCGAGGGCTCGGTGATGACCGGGCCGGGCGGCACCGGGCGCTTTCACCTGATGGCGGGGACGGGCGAGCCGATGATGGAGGTGATCGCGCGCCTTGCCCAAAGGGCGGGCCATGTGGTGGCGGTGGGCTCCTGCGCCGCCTGGGGGGGCATCACCGCGACCGGAGACAATGCCGCCGGCGCGATCGGACTGGCCCATGACGGCGAGCGCCCCGGCGGGCTTCTGGGGCGCGACTGGCGCGACAGCGCCGGCCTGCCGGTGGTCAATATCCCCGGCTGCCCCACCCATCCCGACTGGGTGAGCGAGACATTGGCGCTGCTCTGCGACGGGGCGCTGACGCGCGAAGGTCTCGACGACCTGGGCCGCCCCCGCGCCATTTCCGGCACCCTGGTCCATCACGGCTGTTCGCGCAACGAGTATTACGAATACAAGGCCAGCGCCGAGAAGCTCTGCGATGTCGGCTGCATGATGGAAAATCTCGGCTGCAAGGGCACCCAGGCGGCGGGCGACTGCAACAGCCGGGCGTGGAACGGCGCGGGCTCCTGCATCACCGGCGGCTATCCCTGCATCGCCTGCACCGAGCCCGGCTTCGAAGAGCCCGGCCACCCCTTCGTCGAAACCCCCAAAATCGCCGGCATCCCCTTGGGCCTGCCCACCGACATGCCCAAGGCCTGGTTCGTGGCGCTGGCCTCGCTGTCCAAGGCCGCCACCCCGCGCCGGCTGCGCGAGAACGCCACCTCGGACCGGGTGCGCGTCTATCCCGAAGGCAGGGGGAAGAAGCCATGAGCCGCCTGATCGTGGGGCCGTTCAACCGGGTCGAGGGCGACCTCGAGGTGCGCCTGGAGATATGCGACGGGCAGGTGGCGCGCGCCGAGGTGGTCTCGCCGCTCTACCGCGGCTTCGAGAACATGCTGCGCGGCAAGGACGTGCGCGATGCGCTGGTGATCGCGCCGCGCATCTGCGGCATCTGCTCGGTCAGCCAGTCGGTGGCCGCCGCGCGCGCCATCGCCGCCGCGCAGGGGCTGGTGCCGGCTCCGAACGGGCAACTGGTGAGCAATATCGTCCACGCGGCCGAGAACCTCGCCGATCACCTGACCCATTTCTACCTGTTCTTCATGCCCGATTTCTGCCGCCCGGCCCATGCGGGCCGGCCCTGGTTCGCAGAGGTCGGGGCGCGCTTCGCCGCCGGTTCGGGAGAGGGCGCGCGCGAGATGCTCGCCCCGCGCGCCCAGTTCCTGCATGTGGTGGGGCTGCTGGCGGGCAAATGGCCGCATACGCTCACGCTCCAGCCCGGCGGCGCGGCGCGGGTGGCGGCGGCCCATGAGATACGCCAGCTTCTGGGCATTCTCGCGGGCTTTCGCCGCTATCTGGAGCGCACGCTGCTTGGCGGCGCGCTCGAGGCCTTTGCTGCGCTGGACAGCGAAGCGGCGCTGCTGGCCTGGGCCGAAGCGCGCCCGAGCGCTGACCTGTCGCTGTTTCTCGCCGCCAGCCGCGATGTGGGGCTTGACCGGTTCGGGCGCGGCAACGACCATTTCCTGAGCTTCGGCGCCTATCCCGGGGCAGGCGGGCACCTTTTCGCCGCCGGGCGGGTAAACGGCAATGGCGCGGCGGCGCTGGAGCTTTCGGCGATCAGCGAGGATGTCAGCCACGCCTGGCTCGCCGACGAAGGCCCGGCGCGCCACCCGATGGACGGGCGCACCGAGCCGGACCCGGAGATGCGCGCGGGCTACAGCTGGTGCAAGGCCCCGCGCCTTGAGGGCGCGCCGGCCGAGGTGGGCGCGCTGGCCCGGCAGGTGGTGGCGGGCCATCCGCTGCTGCGCTCGCTGACCCGGCAGGGCGGCAATGCCGAGGCGCGGATCGTGGCGCGGATGGTGGAAATCGCCCTCGTGCTGCCGGCGATGGAGCGCTGGCTGGGCGCGATCCGGCCCGAGGATCCGTTCATCGCGCATGGCGAGACCCCGGACTCGGCCAAGGGGGCGGGGCTGACGGAGGCCGCGCGCGGCGCGCTGGGCCACTGGCTGCGGGTGGAAAGGGGGCGCATCGCCAATTACCAGATCATCGCCCCCACGACGTGGAATTTCTCGCCCCGCGATGCCTCCGGCACGCCGGGGCCGCTGGAGCAGGCGCTGGTGGGCCTGCCGGTGGCGTCGGGCGAGGAGACGCCGGTGATGGTGCAGCATGTGGTGCGCTCCTTCGACCCCTGCATGGTCTGCACGGTGCATTGATGGCGGCGGGCGGAGAGGCTCGGGGCTGGCAGATCCGCGTGCGCGGGCTGGTGCAGGGGGTGGGCTTTCGCCCCCATGTCTGGCACCTGGCGCAGCAGGCGGGGCTTTCGGGCGAGGTGCTGAACGACGCCGAGGGGGTGCTGATCCGCCTGGCCGCGACACGCGAGGCGGCCGAGGCGCTCGCCGCCGCGCTGCGCGAGAGCGCGCCGCCGCTGGCACGCATCGACGCGGCCGAGATCGCCCCCTGCGCGCGCCCCGAAGGCGCGGGCTTTCGCATCGTCGCCAGCCGCGCCGGCGCCCCGCGCGCCGCCGTCACCCCCGATGCCGCCACCTGCCCGGACTGCCTCGCCGAAATCGCCGACCCGGCCAACCGCCGCTTCGCCTATGCCTTCACCAATTGCACCAATTGCGGCCCGCGCCTGTCGATCACCCGCGCCGTGCCCTATGACCGGGCCAATACCTCCATGGCCGCCTTCGAGATGTGCCCCGCCTGCCGGGGCGAATACGAAAACCCCGCCGACCGGCGCTTTCACGCCCAGCCCAATGCCTGCCCCGATTGCGGCCCCCGCCTGTGGCTTCGTGCCGCCGACGGGGCGGCGATGCCGGGCGAGGCGCTGGAAGAGGCCGCACGCCTGATCCGCGCCGGCCGGATCGTGGCGATCAAGGGGCTGGGGGGCTGGCAGCTGGCGGTGGACGCGACGGATGAAGCCGCCGTGTCGCGCCTGCGCGCGCTCAAGCACCGCCCGCACAAGCCCCTGGCGCTGATGGCCGCCGGCCTGGACGACATCCGCCGCCATTGCCATGTGAGCGCGGCCGAGGCGAAGGCGCTTGCAAGCCCCGCCGCGCCGATCGTCCTGCTCGGGCGGCGCGAGGGCGGCGCGGCCCTGCCCGAGGCGCTGGCGCCGGGGCTCGACCGGCTCGGCTTCATGCTCGCGGCCACGCCCCTGCACCACCTGCTGATGGCGCGGCTCGAAGGGCCGATCGTGCTGACCTCGGGCAATGCGTCGGGCGATCCGCAGATCACCGACGACGAGGAGGCGCGCGCGCTCCTGGGCGGGGTGGCCGATGCCTTTCTCG
>JALWJU010000021.1 GCA_026997055.1 Paracoccaceae bacterium
CTTCACCACCCTGCGCGAGATGGGCGCCGACCTCACCTATGAAAACGAGCGCGAGGAGGGCGGCGAGCCGGTGGCCGACCTGCGCGCGCGCTTCAGCCCGGACATGCGGGGGATCGAGGTGCCCCCGGCGCGCGCGGCTTCGATGATCGACGAATACCCGATCCTGTCGGTCGTTGCCGCCAATGCCGCGGGCGAGACCGTGATGCGCGGCGTGGGCGAACTGAGGGTCAAGGAGAGCGACCGGATCGACGCCATGGCCCGGGGCCTGCGCGCCAATGGCGTGGCGGTCGTGGAAGGCGAGGACTGGTGGACCGTCACCGGCGCGGGGCCGGGCGGCGTCGCCGGCGGCGGGCTGGCCGAGGCGCGGCTGGACCATCGCATCGCCATGAGCTTCCTGGTGCTGGGCATGGCGGCCAAGAAGCCCGTGCGCATCGACGACGGCGCGCCGGTGGCCACGTCCTTCCCCGCCTTCGAGCCGCTGATGGCCGGGCTGGGCGCCGGGATCGTGCGCAACAACTGACCAAACCGCACCATCCACGGGAGGTTTCACATGCCGTTCACCGTCGCAATCGACGGCCCCGCCGCCGCCGGCAAGGGCACCATATCGCGGGCGCTGGCGGAGCGTTTCGGGCTTGCCATGCTGGATACGGGGCTTCTCTACCGCGCCGTCGGCGCGCGCGTGCTGGCGGGCGAAGACCCGGTGGCGGCGGCGCGCGCGCTCGGCCCCGAAGACCTCGCCGGCGATCTGCGCAGCAATGCGGTGGCCGAGGCGGCGAGCCAGGTGGCGGCGATCCCCGAAGTGCGCGCGGCCCTCGTGGACTTCCAGCGCACATTCGCCCGGCGCGAGGGCGGCGCGATCCTCGACGGGCGCGACATCGGCACGGTGATCTGCCCCGAGGCCGAGGTGAAGCTCTACGTCACCGCCAGCCCCGAAGTGCGCGCCGAACGCCGCTGGAAGGAGCTGGGCGGCGACTACGAGGCGGTGCTGGCGGAGGTGATGAGGCGCGACCGGCGCGACAGCGAGCGCACCGAGGCCCCGCTCAGGCCCGCCCCCGACGCCCATATCCTCGACACCTCCGAAATGACCATCCCCGAAGCCGTGGCCGAAGCCGCGCGCCTGGTGCAGGCACGGCTCTGAGCGCGCTGGCCCGGGGCCGCGCGGGGGTCGGGGATCGGGAGAAAACCGGAAAACCGGAAAAGTGGATAACCGGAAAACCGGAAAACCGGAAAAGTGAAAATGGCGGCGCCGCCCAGTCGGGTCGGCGGTTCTTTCGACTTTCGGGGTTTCCCCCATGCCGGCGGTGCGTCTCATGCGGGTGCCAGCCCGCGAACCGCTTTGCCTTCAGTTGGTACCGCCACCAGACCTACACGGCCAACCTGACCAAATCCTGAACCCGGCGCACGCTGCCCTTTTCCTCTTGCCGGAAATATCCCGGGGGTTTGGGGGCAGCGCCCCCAACAAACCTGCACGCCCCCTTGCGCAGGCCGCGCCGGCGCGCTATATGGCGCGGGTCAAGGGCCGCAAGAGCCGGAGCAGGGTCGGAAATTCCCGGCCCTCTTTCGTTTGCGGCCCGGCCAATCGTCTCAAAGACCCGTGGAGCCAACCACGCGGCCCGAAAACTTGAAAAGGACTGAAAACGCTCATGAGCGCCAATGCGACCATGGAGGAATTCGAAGCCCTCCTGAACGAAAGCTTCGAGATCGACACCCCCAGGGAAGGCACCGTCGTCAAGGGCAAGGTGATCGCCATCGAGGCGGGCCAGGCCATTATCGACGTGGGCTACAAGATGGAAGGCCGTGTCGATCTGAAGGAATTTGCCGAGCCCGGCGA
>JALWJU010000022.1 GCA_026997055.1 Paracoccaceae bacterium
CTTCCAGCTTCAGCCGCTCGAACACCTCCGGCCCCGGCGCCGCCCCGTGGCGCTCATAGAGCATGTAGCTGCCCGAAAGCAGCACCGCGCGGGCCATCAGCTCCGCGTCGTCGCTGATCAGCAAGCCCCCCTCGCCGGAATTGAGATGCTTGTAGGTCTGGGTCGAATAGGCCGCCATCGCCCCGTGGCGCCCGCTTTTCACACCGTTCCAGGCCGCCCCCATCGTGTGGGCGCAATCCTCGACCACCCTTATGCCCGCCGCATCGCAGATCGCCATCAGCCGGTCCATGTCGCAGATATGGCCGCGCATGTGGCTGATCAGCAGCACATCCGCCTCGCCCGCCTTGGCGGCGAGGTCGTCGAGGTCGATCACCAGGTCCGGCGTCACCTCCACCAGCACCGGCACCGCGCCGAGCGCGGCAATCGCCCCGGGCACCGGCGCGAGCGTAAAGGCATTGGTCAGCACCCTGTCGCCCGGCCCCACGCCCAAGGCGCGCAGGGCGGTGGCGATCGCATAGCCCCCCGAAGCCACCGCCAGGGCGTAGCGCGCGCCCATGAAGGCCGCGAATTCCCGCTCCAGCGCCGCCACCTCGGCCTCTTCGCCCTCGACCACGTTATAGCGGTGCAGCCGGCCGTGGCCCAGCACCCGCAGCGCCGCCTCCACCGCTTCGGGCTCGATCGGCTCCTGCTGGGTGAAATCCTTGCTGAATCGCTCCTCCATCGGCAGAGACTGCGCCCGCCCCGCCGCCGCGTCAAGCCGTCAAGCCGTCAAGCCGTCAAGCCCTCAAGCCCTCATGCGGTCAGCCGATCAGCGCGCGCACCGCCGCGCCGAGCCCGGCATAATCCTTCAGCAGCCCTTCCGGCGCGAGCCGCTCCACCGCGCGCCCCTCGGGGCCGAAGGCCACCAGCAGGCAGGGCAGCCCGGCCGCGCGCGCGGTCTCGCGATCGGTCACCGTATCGCCCACCAAGAGCGCCCGGCCCATGTCGCCCCCCGCCCCGCGCACCGCCGCGCGCAGGGGCTCCGGGTCGGGCTTTTTCACCGCCAGCGTATCGGCGCCGATGAGCGAAGCGAACAGGCCGCGCACCCCCAGCCGCTTCAGCAGCTCTTCGGCGAGCCCCTCGGGCTTGTTGGTGCAGATGCCCAGCGCATAGCCCTGCGCGCGCAGATCCTCGAACGCCGCCACGGCCCCCGGATAAAGCCGGGTATGGCGGTCGATATTGCGCGCGTAATAGGCAAGCAGGCGCGGAAATTCGCGCGCCACCGCCTCCTCCAGCGCAGCACCCGCAAGTCCCAGCCGGCGAAAGCCCAGCCCGAGCATCGCCCGCCCGCCGGCAAAGGCCACGGCCCGATCCGCCTCCGGCTCCAGCATCGCCCCCTGCCCCAGACCGGCAAAGCACGCATTGGCCGCCGCGATCAGGTCGCCCGACGTATCGGCCAGCGTCCCGTCCAGGTCGAAAATCACGCATCCCGCGCTGCCCATGCCCGCGCCCCTCGGCAAATCCCCGCCCAGCCTGTAACCTGGCGACAAGAGAAGTGAAGCCCGCGCTCTTGCGGACCGGTCGGCAAAGGTTAAAACGGACTGAGCAGAACACAAGGGCAAAAGAGACAGAGGGCAAGGGGGCGCAGCATGCCGACAGCCTTGATCGTCCTGGCCGCGGGCCAGGGAACGCGGATGAATTCCGACCTGCCCAAGGTCCTGCACGAGCTTGGCGGCGCGCCGCTCTTCGCCCATGCCCTGCGCGCGGGCGCAAGCCTGGCCCCAGAGCGCGTGGTGCTGGTGGTGGGCCACGGGGGCGAGACGGTGGAGCGGGCCGCCCGCGCCCTTGACCCGGACCTCGCCATCGCCCGCCAGCACGAGCAGCTCGGCACCGCCCATGCGGTGGCCCAGGCCCGCGCGGCGCTTGCGGATTTCGCGGGCGACGCGCTGGTGCTTTACGGCGACACGCCCTTCATCTCGCCCGAGACGCTTTCGGCCATGCAGGCCGCGCGCGCGGGCGGGGCCGACCTCGTGGTGCTGGGCTTCGAGGCCGCCGATCCGGGCCGCTACGGCCGCCTGGTGATCGAGGACGGACGCCTTGCGCGCATCGTCGAATACAAGGATGCGAGCGCGGCCGAACGCAGGATCGGCCTGTGCAACAGCGGCGTGGTGCTGGCCCCCGCGCCGCTGCTCTTCGAACTGATCGAAGCGGTGGGCAGTGACAACGCCGCCGGCGAATATTACCTCACCGACATCGTCGCCATCGCCAATGCGCGCGGCCTGCGCGCCGAGGCCGTGACCTGCGACGAAGCCGAAACGCTCGGCATCAATACCCGCGCCGAACTGGCCGCCGCCGAGGCCGCCTTCCAGGCCCGCGCCCGCGCCGAAGCGCAGGCAAACGGCGTCGCCCTGCCCGCCCCCGATACGGTGATCTTCGCCCATGACACGGTGATCGGGCGCGATGCGCTGGTGGAGCCATATGTGGTGTTCGGCCCCGGGGTCACGGTAGAGAGCGGCGCGCGCATCCGCGCCTTTTCCCACCTCGAGGGCTGCCATGTCTCGCGCGGCGCCATCGTCGGCCCTCATGCCCGCCTGCGCCCCGGCGCCGAGCTTGCCGAAGACGCGCGGGTGGGCAATTTCGTCGAGATCAAGAATGCCCAGATCGGCCCCGGGGCCAAGGTCAATCACCTCACCTATATCGGCGACGCCTTTGTCGGCGAGGGCGCCAATATCGGCGCCGGCACCGTGACCTGCAATTACGACGGGGTGGCGAAGCACCACACCCATATCGGCGCCAGGAGCTTCATCGGCACCGGCACCTACCTTGTGGCGCCGGTCTCGGTGGGCGACGAGGCGATGACGGCGACCGGCACCGTGGTCACCGAGGACGTGGAGGCAGGGGCGCTCGCCATCGGCCGCCCGCAGATGGAGGTAAAGCCGGGTCTCGCACGACGATTGTTGGAAAAGTTCAAGAAACGCAAGGAACGGAAAGGGGAATAGCTCCAAAATGTTCGAAAAGTGCAATTTGTTCGAATAGTGAAATAGCCAGACCGGGGTAACCACATGTGCGGAATCGTCGGAGTGCTCGGGGACCACGAGGCAGCGCCGCTGCTGGTCGAAGCCCTGAAGCGGCTCGAATATCGCGGCTATGACAGCGCCGGGATCGCCACCGTCAACGAAGCCGGCCGGCTCGACCGCCGCCGCGCCGTCGGCAAGCTGGTCAATCTCTCCGACCTGCTGGTGCACGAGCCGCTCTCCGGGCGCGCCGGGATCGGTCATACCCGCTGGGCCACCCATGGCGCCGCCACCCGCGAAAACGCCCATCCCCACCGCGCCGGCAGGGTCGCGGTGGTCCATAACGGCATCATCGAGAATTTCCGCGCCCTGCGCGCCGAGCTTGCCGAGGACGGCATCGAGGCCGACAGCGAGACCGATACCGAGGTCGTCGCCCTGCTCGCCGCCCGCCACCTCGAACAGGGCATGACCCCGGACGAGGCCGTCACCGCCACGCTCGAGCGCCTCGAAGGCGCCTTTGCCCTGTGCTTCCTGTTCGAGGGCGAGGGCGATCTGCTGATCGCCGCGCGCAAGGGCTCGCCGCTCGCCATCGGCCACGGCGAGGGCGAGATGTTCGTGGGCTCCGACGCCATCGCGCTCGCGCCGATGACCGAGCGCATCACCTATCTCGAAGAGGGCGACCGCGCCGTGATCAGCCGCGCGGGCGCGCAGATCTTCGATGCCGACGGCCGCCGGGTCAATCGCGAGATGCGCGAGGTGCGCCTCGACGCCGCCCGCATCGGCAAGGCCGGCTACCGCCACTTCATGGCCAAGGAGATCGCCGAACAGCCGGCGGTGATAGGCGATGTGCTCAGCGCCTATATCGCCTCTGACGGCAGCGCCGTGAGCCTGCCGCTGGAGGGGCTCGACTTTCGCAATATCAGCCGCCTCACCCTGGTCGCCTGCGGCACTGCCCATATTGCCTGCCTCGCCGCCAAATACTGGTTCGAGCGTTATGCCCGTCTGCCGGTGGAGGTGGACATCGCCAGCGAATTCCGCTACCGCGAAGCCCCGATCCCCCCGGGCACCGTGGCGCTTTTCGTCAGCCAGTCGGGCGAGACCGCCGACACGCTCGCCGCGCTTCGCTATGCGCAAGGCAAGGCCGACAAGACCGTGAGCCTCGTCAACGTCCCCGAAAGCTCGATCGCGCGCGAAAGCGACATCGCCGTGCCGATCCTCGCCGGCGCCGAGATTTCCGTCGCCTCGACCAAGGCATTCACCTGCCAGCTCACCACCTTCGCGCTGATGGCGCTCCACGCGGCGCGCCAGCGCGGCGAGTTGGATCGGGCCGGCCTCGCCGCCCAGCTTGCCGACCTGCGGCGTCTCCCGGGGCTGATGAGCCACGCGCTGGCCATCGAAGACGCGCTGCGGGAGGTGGCGCGCGAGCTGGCCGAGGCGCGCGACGTGCTGTTCCTTGGCCGCGGCCAGATGTATCCCCTGGCGCTCGAGGGTGCGCTGAAGCTCAAGGAAATCAGCTACATACATGCCGAGGGCTACCCGGCGGGCGAGCTCAAGCACGGCCCCATCGCGCTCATCGACAAGGCCACGCCCACCGTGGTGCTCGCCCCCCATGACGGCCTGCTGGACAAGACCGTCTCCAACATGCAGGAGGTGATGGCGCGTGGCGGCCCGGTGCTGCTGATCACCGACAGCCGCGCCGCCGAAAGCGCCGCCGAAGGCGCCTGGGCGCAGATCACCCTGCCCGAGGCGCCGGAATTCGTGCAGCCGATCCTGTATGCGCTGCCGGTGCAGATGCTCGCCTATCACGCCGCCCTTGCGCTCGGAAAGGACGTGGACCAGCCGCGCAATCTGGCCAAATCCGTCACCGTCGAATAATAGGAGAGCGCAGGGGCAGGACGCGGCGGCAGGGCGCAGGGGCAGGACGCGGCGGCAGGACGCGGCGGCAGGGCGCAGCGGCAGGGCGCAGCAGGAGGAGGAGAGAATGGCCAGACAATTCGACCGGATCGAGGACGACCACCGCGCCTTCATCGAGGCGCAGCATATCTTCTTCGTCGCCACCGCCGCGCCCGAGGGCCGGGTGAACCTCTCGCCCAAGGGCATGGACAGCCTGCGCGTGCTGGGGGCGAACCGCATCGTCTGGCTCAATCTCACCGGCTCGGGCAACGAGACCGCCGCCCACCTCGCGCTGGCCAACCGGATGACGCTGATGTGGGCGGGCTTCGAAACCCGCCCGCTGATCCTGCGCGCCTATGGCTCGGCGCGCCTGCTGCATCCGGGAGAGCCCGGCTGGGAGGCCATGCCCGAGGCGCTCACGGGGCGGATTGGCGCGCGCCAGATCTTCGACATGCGGGTGGAGATGGTGCAGACTTCCTGCGGCTACGGGGTGCCTTACTTCGACTATCGCGGCGAGCGCGACGCGCTGGAGAAATGGGCCGAGGCGCGGGGCGAAGAGGGGCTGCGCCGCTACTGGCACGAGAAGAATGCCCGCTCGATCGACGGCTTTGCGACCGATTTCGCCCCCCCGGAAGATGACGCCTGAAGCCGCCCTCGCCGCCCTGCGCGCCGCCGCCGAGCCGGGCCGCGCCGAGGCCATGGCCGCCTATCACAAGCAGAGCCGCGAGGTGATCGGGGTCGCCAACCCGGTGCTCGACGCCATGGCGCGCGACTGGCGCCGGGCGCTCGGTGTGGAGGCGCGGGTGGATCTGGCCCGCTTCCTGTGGCAGAGCGACATTTTCGAAGCCCGCATCGCCGCCGCCAAGCTGCTGACGCAAGCGCGCATCCGCCCGGATCGGGCGGTCTGGGAACTTATCCGCGGCTGGGTCGCGGACTTCGACAGCTGGGCGATTGCCGATCACGCCTGCATGGCCGGGCGCAAGCGCATCGAGGCAGACCCCGCGCGGGTGGACGAGGTGGAGCCATGGACCCGCTCCCATCACATGTGGAGCCGGCGCGCGGCGCTGGTGATCATGCTGCCCTGGACCCGCCAGCGCCACCCGAAACCCGAGGACATCGCCATTCGCGAGCGCGTGCTGGGCTGGGCGGCGGGCTATGTGGCGGATCGGGAATGGTTCATCCAGAAGGCCATCGCCTGGTGGCTGCGCGACCTGTCGAAACGCGACCCGGAGCGGGTGCGCCGGTTCCTTGCCGAACACGGCGCGGGCATGAAACCCTTCGCCCGGCGCGAAGCCTCGAAATACCTGTAGCCCCCGCTCCCGCGTCCCGCCCCCGCCATCTTCCTCGCTCGCGCCCATCAATCCCGCGCCGTAACGCCCTGTTAAGCCCTCTCTGGCAAGGTAAGCCCGAAGCGATCAGGAGGATTCGGTGAGCACCGAACTGGCGACCTTGGCGGATATGGGCAGTGCCGGAGCCGGACTGCCCGCCCTGAGCGAAACCGCAGACCGGGCACCGGCAGCAGCGGAGCTGCCGGCTGCGGCGGCCGTTTCCCTGAACAAGCGGCAGAAGGCGGCGATCATCGTGCGCCTCCTGCTGGCCGAGAATATCGAACTCGATCTCGCCTCCCTGCCCGAGGACCTGCAGGAAAGCCTGACCGTGGAAATGGCCTCGATGCGCTTCGTGGACCGCGCCACCCTGCGCGCGGTGATCGAGGAATTCGTGCGCGAGATCGAGGATATCGGCCTGGCCTTCCCCGCCGGGCTCGAAGGCGCGCTGGAGCTGCTGGGAGGGTCGATTTCCGCCGCCACCGCCGCGCGCATCCGCCGCCAGGGGGGCGTGCGCGTCACCGGCGACCCGTGGGAGACCATCTCCGGCCTCGACCCCGCCCGCCTGCTGCCCGTGCTCGAGCAGGAGAGCACCGAGGTCTGCGCCGTCCTGCTCTCCAAGCTGAAGGTCTCCAAGGCCGCGGAACTGCTCGGAAAACTGCCCGGAAAGCGCGCCCGCCAGATCACCTACGCCATGTCTCTCACCGGAGCGATTTCGCCGGAAGTCGTCGAAAGGATAGGGCGCTCCCTGGCCGAACAGCTGGATGCCCAGCCCGCCACCGCCTTCAGCGAGGGGCCGGTCGAGCGCGTCGGCGCGATCCTGAACTTCTCCCCCGCCAGCACCCGCGAAGAGGTGCTCGAAGGGCTCGAACAGGACGACGCCACCTTTGCCCGGGAAGTGCGCAAGGCAATCTTCACCTTCGCCAATATTCCCAAGCGGATCGACCCGCGCGACATCCCCAGGATCACCCGCAATCTCGACCAGGCGCAACTGATCACCGCCCTCGCCGCCGCCACCGGCCCGCTCAGGGAATCCGCCGAATTCATCCTCTCCGCCATGTCCAAGCGCATGGCCGATCAACTGCGCGAAGAGATGGAAAATCTCGGCACCGTCAAGGCCAGCGACGGCGAAGCGGCGATGAACGCCGTGGTCAACGCCATCCGCGAACTCGAAGCCGCCGGGGAAATCCTGCTGATCGCCGAGGACGAGGAGTGACGCGACCGGTCCCCGGAGGGGCCTGAACCGCCCTCCTTTCGAAACCCCGGCAGCATGGCGAAACCCGGGCAGCATGCGGGCCGGAAGGCCCGCTCCCGCCCGAGCTCCGCCCGCTCCGAACGTCCCGCGGATTTCCGCCCCTCTCAGCGATCGGCGAAGATATCGTATTCCTGTCTGTAGGCCGGGCTGGTCAGGCCAAAGGCCCCCAGCACCGAATGAAACACGTTATCCTGGCCAAATCCCCGACCGGCGGGCGGCTTGCTCACCAGCGTTTCCGGCCCGACCCCACGCGCGGCGGCGAAGCCGGGCGACATCCATACCAGCACCGGAATGTCGCGCTGCACATCCGGGGCCAGCGCATTGGGCAGGCCGTGCAGATACACCCCCCCCTCGCCCAGGGATTCGCCGTGGTCGGAGGCGTAGATCATCACCGATTGCGCATCCGCGATCCCCTCCAGCACCCCGACGATCCGCGCCAGCAGCCAGTCGGTATAGACGATGGTATTGTCATAGGCATTGATCAGTTCCTGGCGGCTGCATTTCTGTATCTGCACCGTATCGCAGACCGGGCTGAAGCGCTCGAATTCCGGCGGATACTGGTCGTAATAGGCCGGACCGTGACTGCCATTGCCCTGATGCAGCACGATGAACAGGCGCCGGGCATCGCTGCCGGCGATGAGCTCGGCCAGCCCGTCCACCAGCGCTTCCTCCGAGGTACGCTCCCTGCAGCCCGGGCTCGTGCAATTGGCGCGCAGGGTCTGCATGGACACGTATTGTGCCACCTTCTGCGGCGGCTCGCCCGAGGAATTGGTGCGCCAGATCACCTCGACCCCATGCCTCTGCAGATAGGATCCCAGCGGCTCCCGCAGGGTGGT
>JALWJU010000023.1 GCA_026997055.1 Paracoccaceae bacterium
GTCCCGGCGAGCTCTCTGAAATCCTCCACGACCATGCCCTGCTCGAGCGCCGGTGCGAGGGTCAGGCCGTGGGCGCCGATCGCCGTGGCGGTGCCTTCGCAGCCGGGGCTTTTTCGAAGCCCGCCCCCTTGATGCGCCCTCCACCGCCGCCATGCAATCGCTGCCGGGATCGGGCTTCGAGCCTGTCGGGCAGGGTCCGGGAAATCCGCGGGCGGAAGCTCGGGCAAATCGCCACAGCCCCGCCGAATCCCTCTCGGCCCTTTCCAAATCCGTCAGGCCATGTAATAGGGACGTGCCAAACGAAAGCTCCAAAGGAGGACCCCATGGAGATTCGCGAGGCGCTTACCTTCGACGACGTGCTTCTGGTCCCGGCGGCCAGTTCGGTCCTGCCCAGCGAGGCCGACACCTCCACCTTCGTCACCCGCAACATCGCCCTCAACATACCGCTCCTGTCCTCGGCCATGGACACGGTGACCGAGGCCTCCATGGCCATTGCCATGGCCCAGGCCGGCGGGCTCGGGGTGATCCACCGCAACCTTTCCATCGAGGAGCAGGCGCGCGAGGTGCGCCGGGTCAAGCGGTTTGAAAGCGGCATCGTCTACAACCCGATCACGCTCACCCCCGAGCAGACCCTGGCCGATGCCCGCGCGCTGGCCGAGCGCTACCGGATCACCGGCTTTCCGGTGGTGAGCGAGGAGGGCCGCGTGCTCGGCATCGTCACCAACCGCGACATGCGCTTTGCCAGCGATGACAAGACCCCCGTCAGCGCCATGATGACCAGCGACAACCTCGCCATGCTGAGCGAGCCCGCCGATCTCGACGAGGCGCGCAGTCTGATGCAGGCGCGCCGGCTCGAAAAGCTGCTGGTGGTGGACGGCGAGGGCAGGCTCACCGGCCTGCTCACGCTCAAGGATACCGAACAGGCGGTGCTGAACCCCCATGCCTGCAAGGACGATCTGGGCCGCCTGCGCGTCGCAGCCGCCACCACCGTGGGCGAGGCGGGTTTCGCCCGTTCGCAGGCGCTGGTCGAGGCGGGGTGCGACCTGATCGTGATCGACACCGCCCACGGCCACAGCGAGGGCGTGGCGCGCGCGGTCGAGCGGGTCAAGGCGCTGGGCGTCGAGGTGGTCGCGGGCAATGTCGCCACCGCCGCCGCCACCCGCGCGCTGATCGAGGCAGGCGCCGACGGCATCAAGGTCGGCATCGGGCCGGGCTCGATCTGCACCACGCGCATGGTCGCGGGCGTGGGCGTGCCGCAGCTCACCGCGATCATGGATTGCGCCGAAGCCGCCGGCGACATTCCGATCATCGCCGATGGCGGCATCAAGTTTTCCGGCGATTTCGCCAAGGCCATTGCCGCCGGCGCCTCCTGTGCCATGGTCGGCAGCCTGATCGCCGGCACCGACGAAAGCCCGGGCGAGCTGATCCTCTACCAGGGCCGCAGCTTCAAGTCCTATCGCGGCATGGGCAGCCTCGGCGCCATGGCCCGCGGCTCGGCCGACCGCTACTTCCAGAAGGACGCCGCCTCCGACAAGCTGGTGCCCGAAGGGATCGAGGGCCAGGTGCCCTACAAGGGGGCGGCCAGCGCCGTGATCCACCAGCTGGTCGGCGGCCTGCGCGCGGCCATGGGCTATACCGGCAATGCAACCATCGCCGAAATGCGCCGCAACTGCTCCTTCGTCAAGATCACCGGCGCCGGGCTCAAGGAAAGCCATGTCCATGACGTGCAGATCACCCGCGAAAGCCCCAATTACCGGGTGATGTAACGGCCAGGGCGGGCCGCCCGCCCGCCGCCCGCAGGAGCGCCACCCATGACCCCCGCCGCC
>JALWJU010000024.1 GCA_026997055.1 Paracoccaceae bacterium
TGCTCGTGTCATCCGCATGTCGCCCGCATGTCGCCCGCATGTCATCTTCCGTATCCGTATGGCACGGGTCATTTCCCGTATATCAGATGCGGCAGCCACAGCGCGATCTGCGGAAACACCATGATCAGGGTCAGCGCCAGCACCATCACCACCACGAAGGGCCAGATCGAGGCGTAGATGTCGCGCATGGAGATTTCCGGCGGCGCCATGGCGCGCATCAGGAACAGGTTGTAGCCAAAGGGCGGGGTCATGTAGGCGATCTGGGTGGTGATCGTGTAGAGCACCCCGTACCAGATCAGATCGAAGCCCAGCGCGCGCACCAGCGGGATATAGAGCGGCGCGACGATCACCAGCATGGCGGTATCGTCGAGGAAGGTGCCCATCACCAGGAAGCTCAGCTGCATCAGCACCAGGATCATCCAGGGCTCCAGCCCCAGCTTCTCGGTGAACAGGCTCTCGATCGCCCTGACCGCGCCGAGCCCGTCGAATACCGCTCCGAAGCCCATGGCGGCGACGATGATCCACATGAACATGCAGGAAATCGCCAGCGTGTTGCGCACCGAAGTCTCGAACACCTCGCGCGTCATCCGCCCCTTGAGCACGGCGGCGCCAAAGGCGGTCATGGCGCCGATCGCCGAGCTTTCGGTGAGCGAAGTCCAGCCCTTGACGAAGGGAAACATCATCGCGAAGAAGATCGCCAGCGGCAGCAGGCCCGCGCGCAGCAGGCGCAGCTTCTCGCTGATCGGGATCGCGGCGCGCTCCTCTTCGGACAGCGCCGGGCCGAGCGCCGGATTCATGCGGCAGCGCAGCCAGATATAGAGCATGAACATGCCCGCCATCATCAGCCCCGGAATGATCCCCGCGAGCCACAGCTGGCCCACCGGCTGACGCGCGATCATGGCATAGAGCACCAGCACCACCGAGGGCGGCACCAGGATGCCCAGGGATGAGCCCGCCTGGATGACCCCGGTGATCATGCGCTTGTCATAGCCGCGCTTGAGCAGTTCCGGCAGCGCGATGGTCGCACCGATCGCCATGCCGGCGACGCTGAGCCCGTTCATGGCGCTGATCAGCACCATCAGCCCGATCGTGCCGATCGCAAGCCCACCGGGCGTGCCGCCCATCCAGACATGGAACATGCGGTATAGGTCGTCGGCGATCTTCGATTCGCTGAGCACATAGCCCATGAAGATGAACATCGGCAGGGTCAGCAGCGGATACCACTTCATCAGTTTCATCACCGCCGAAAAAGGGATATCCGAGCCCCCCACGCCCCACAGCATCAGCGCCGCCAGCGCCGCCACGCCGCCGATGGCGCCGAATACCCGCTGGCCGGTGAGCAGCATCAGCATCATCACCGAGAACATGAAGAGGGCGATCATCTCGTAGGACATCAGCGCGCCTCCCCGCCGTCATGGCCGGCTTTCGCCACCCCCGCTTCGGCGCCGCTGCCCAGCGGCACCGCATGGCCGCGCTCGTCGATCATCGCCGGGGAGTTCGTGCGCAGGTCGATGCCGCGGATCATGGCGAGGTCCTTGAGCCATTCGGAGACCGCCTGAAGCAGCATCAGGAAAATGCCGATCGTGGCGATCACCTTGACCGGCCACAGATAGGGCCGCCAGGCGGTGGGCGAGCGCTCGATGAAACCCAGATGCTCCTTTGCCCCCTCCCAGCCGCCGGTCAGGAAGCCTGCGATCAGGTCGCGGAAGAAAAGGAACGGCTCGTCGCCGAAATGGCCCAGCGCATAGGCGGTGGAGCTGACCGCGCCGCGAAACAGCACCGCGAGGTAGAAGATCAGGAACCAGATGGTGAAGAAATCCACCCA
>JALWJU010000025.1 GCA_026997055.1 Paracoccaceae bacterium
AGCGGGATGTCTCTCCCGCCGAAGGCGGCCCCGGCAATCCGGGGCCAGCTGCATTCTTTCTCCGGCCTGCTCCGGCCTGTTCCCGCCGCCCTATTTCAGCAGGATCTTCGCCTCGTGCTTCTTCAGCGTGCGGCGCGCGGCGGCATAGCCGGCGATGCCTTCGCGCTGCTCGAGCTCCGGGAACAGTTCGAAGATCTCCGCCCGCTGGGCATTGCCCAGCCCCTTGAGCGAGTAATCGCCGGGCTGGAAGCTCTCGGTCCAGGCGCCGTTGGAGAGCACCACCTCGTGATGGTCGAACATGAAGTGGATATAGGAGGTGCCCATCGCGTCCACCCTGACGATGCCCTTGTCGTCCACCAGATGCTTGGCGGCGACCAGCACTTCGCGCTCTTCGAAGTAGAGCGCGGTGCGGTCATTGGCGACCAGCACCCGGTGGTTGGGGCTCACGAGGATATCGCGCTCCGGCAGGCCGCCTCCCAGCGCGCCGGCGCGGATCAGGATCGGCTTCAGGTGCTCGGCGCCGGCAAAGTCCTGCCAGGTCATCTTCTTCTCGCCGATCCAGCGGATCTCCTGGATGCCGTTGTCGCGGGTGATGATCCGGTCGCCCTCGCGCAGGCTTTCGACCGGGCGCTCGCCCCTGGGCGTGGCGATCATGGTGCCCGGGGTGAAGCAGGGGATGATCTCCTCGATCTCGGTGAAGTTCAGCGTGCCGGTAACCGCGCCGGTAGCGTCGTAATAGGTGACATAGCCGTCCACGCCATTGCCGTTGCTGTCCGGGCCGGTCACGGTCACATGCAGCGAGCCGCCGGCGGGCGCGGAGCCGGTGAGGTCGAGGATGTCGTGATCCACCCCCTCGCTGCCGCCGTCCACCGTGTCGCCGGCATTGAGGTTGACGAAAGTATCCTCGTCGGCCCCGCCCAGCAGGGTGTCGTTGCCGGCGCCGCCGTCGATCAGGTCGTTGTCGATACCGCCGTCGATGGTGTCGTCGCCCTCGTCGCCGTAGAGCTCGTCGGCGTCGTCCTGGCCGTAGATGGTGTCATTGCCGGCGCCGCCATGGATCACGTCGATGCCGTTATCGGTGACCGGGTCCGGGCCGGGGAAGATGTCGCCGGGCACGTCCACATCGGGGATGTTGAAGGCATCGGTGCCCGCGCCGAGCCCGCCCCAGATCACGTCGTCGCCGGCGCCGCCGTCGATCGTGTCGGAGCCGTGGCCGCCGATGATGGTGTCATCGCCGTCGCCGCCCAGGATGGTGTCGTCGTCCAGGCCGCCGTCAATGGTGTCGTTGCCGGTGCCGCCTTCGATATAATCCTGGTCGTCGCCGGTGGTGATCGTGTCGTCGCCGGCGCCACCGAAAACGGTGTCGCGGTCGTCGAACGGATCCGCATCCGGCGGGATCACGCCGGGCCAGCCGTAATCGGAAGCCGGCGCCGAACCGGAAGTGTCGATCGTGTCGTTTCCGTCGCCGCCATGGGCGGTGTCGCTGCCGTCGCCGCCATGGATGACGTCATCCCCGGCATCGCCGCTCAGCACATCGTCGCCGGCCTCGCCGTAGATGGTGTCATTGCCGGTGCCGCCGGAAACGGTGTCGTCGCCGAGGCCGGCATAGACCGTGTCATCGCCGCCATAGGCCTCGATCACGTCGTCGTCATTTCCCGCCGCGTTGTCCCCGGCATCGACCATGTCGCCTTCGGGATCGCCCGTATAGGCGGTGTCGATCAGGTCGTCGCCGGCACTACCCTCGACGATATAATCCGGGCCGCCGGGCGTGCCCAGGGTCACGGTCTGGTCGTCATCGAAGGAGGTCACCGGATAGGCGCCGGCATAGCTCGTGGAGCTCAGCGAATTGATCGCCGTGATGTCGGGCAGGTCGCCCTGGCCGTCCGTGGGCAGGAGAAGGTCCAGGGTCTCGCCGGAAGGTCCGGTCAGGTGCAGCCCCATGCCGGTGACTCCGCTCACCGTGCCGGCGCTGGTCACATATTCGCCTTCGGTCTGGTAGATCTCGCCGATCGTGTAAGGAACGCCGCCCACATAAACCAGGTCGCCCGTATTGATCTCGCCACCCATGCTGGGAACATGCTGGATCGGCTCGGAGATGCCGGTGAGATCCCCGGCTGCCACTGACAGGCTGACCGTGCCGGAGCCCGGCAACCGGCTGGACAGGACGATGGCGTCATAGAGGTTGGTAAAGCTCATTTCTCACATCCTTCATTCGCGCGTTTGCCCAAGGGGGCGACATTGGAGGAAACCGTCCCGCAGACCGGGAGCGGGAATCTGGCGCACAGGCCGGGCCGGATCCGGGACCGGCTCCACAGCGCCGTCCCCATCGGCGCCAGCGCCCTGCTCCCTGTCGCTCCGGCAGTCATTGGCAGCATCATCATCCCCGTTCCTCGCCGTTCCTCGTACTACGCCCCGCATGTGCATCCGTCCTGGCCGGGCAGCCACATGTGTAACACCCGCTTGCATCGCGAAGAGCAGGCCACTGGCCCCGAGCAGACACACCACGCCCTCGCGCGGCAATTTCGCTCTTGATGTGACCCAGCAGCATCCCCGCGGTCACACAGCTCTCCCATGCACGGCATGGCATCCCATGTGGCCGCCCCCGTGGCCAAACAGACATTGCCCCCCAGTCGGGCCCCATGTTTGTACCTCTTTCGGGCCCCGCTCCCAAGGGGAAAAAGCTCCCTCTCCCATCAAAACCCCTTGTTCCGGCCCCACGGAGCGGTTTAGCCCGGCGCTACCTGTACTTTCGGGCAGGGTGGATTGTTTCGCGAAAAGACCTGAAAATCCGCCCCCCATTCACCTGCCTTCCCCTTCCGCCTCCCGTATTTCCGGCAGTTTTTCCCAATTTCATAAAACTTCCGTAAACATTTCCGATTTCGTGGCAGCGGGCGCGGCCCCGGCTGCTCATGGAAAACCCCCGGAATTGTTTCCCGCCCGGCGACAATGCCCTCGCCAGCATCCGCCGGGGCGCGACCGGTTTGCCGAAAGCCAATCTTTCGCCGCCAGCCTCGTGGCTGTTCGCATTTCGCGATCAATCCCGCCGATCCTCCCGGATCGGCCATGAAGCGTAAAAGAAAATTTTCCGAAAAATCCGAATCACCCGCGATCCCCGCCCGGATAGAATACAGCCGAGCCGGATTCAAGGAGCAACCAGCCGTGCCTCCTCCCTGGCAAAACCGATCCAGACATTCTGCCCCGTGGCGATGGGGCTGCGGGTCTCGCCGGCGATCACGAACAGCTCGCCCAGCTCCCCCTCGACCGTGTACTGGATCTGATTGCCCAGATAGGCGCCGTAACTGACCACGCCCTCGAAGCCGCCCGCGATCCTGTCGCGCGAAAGCCGTATCTGATGCGGGCGCAGCACCAGCTTGGCCGCGCCCGTGCCCGGGGCGGCGGTGGGAAGCGTCAGCCGCGCCCCGGCAAGGACGATCTCGCTTTCGCCCGCGCCCGCCGCCAGCACCTCGCAATCGATCAGATTGGCGTCGCCGATAAAGTCGGCGATAAAGGCCGAACCGGGCCGCTCATAGAGGTCGCGCGGGCTGCCCTCCTGGGCGATTTCGGCGTTTTTCATCACGATGATCCGGTCCGAGACCGCCATGGCCTCTTCCTGGTCATGGGTCACATAGACCGCGGTCAGGCCGAGATCCTGCTGGATCTGACGGATCTCCTCGCGCACATGGCGCCGGAGCTTGGCGTCCAGATTGGAAAGCGGCTCGTCGAGCAGCAGCACTTCGGGCTCGAGCACGATCGCGCGCGCCACCGCGACGCGCTGCTGCTGGCCGCCCGAAAGCTCGGACGGCAGGCGTGCGCCGAAGCCCTTGAGCCCCACCAGTTCCAGCCCCGCCTCGGCCTTTTCGTGGGCCTCGCGCCGGGGCATGTTCTTCACCGTCAGCCCGTAGGCGACATTCTCGAGCACGCTCATATGCGGAAACAGCGCATAGGACTGAAACACCATCGACACCCTGCGATAGGTGGCGCTCAGATGGGTCACGTCCTCGCCGCCGATCAGGATCGAGCCGGATGTCGCCGCCTCGAGCCCGGCGATCAGGCGCAGGGTGGTGGTCTTGCCGCAGCCCGAAGGCCCCAGCAGCGTCACCAGCCGGCCCGGCTCGATCGACAGGTTCAGGCATCTGAGCGCCGTTACCTGACCGTATTGCTTGACCACATCGCGGAAGACGACGGAGCCTCTCGTGCTTTCGTTCATCGCTGTTTCTCTCCGTTTGCGTTCACGGCGCGCCCGCCACCCGGTCGCTGCGGCGCAGGGTGCGCTTGCCCACCAGCAGCTGCAGCAGGACGATCGCCGCGAGCATGGTAAAGATCAGCACCGCGCTATAGGCGATGGCGATGCCGAATTCGCCGTTCTCCACCCGCCCGACGATGAAGGAGGTGGCCATGTTGTGCTTGGCCGAGACCAGGAAGATCACCGCGCTGACCGAGGTGATGGCGCGCACGAAGCTGTAGGTGAGCGCGGCCAGGATCGCCGGACCCATCAGCGGACGGATCACCCGGCGCACGGTGGTGAAGCTGCTGGCGCCGAGCGTGATCGAGGCTTCGTCCAGGCTCCTGTCGAGCTGGCTCATCGCCGCGATGCCCCCGCGCACGCCCACGGGCATGTTGCGGAAGATGAAGACGATGATCAGGATGATGCCGGTGCCGGTCAGCTCGATCGGCGGGAAATTGAAGGCGAGGATGTAGCTCACCCCGATCACGGTGCCGGGAATGGCGAAGCTCAGCATGGTCGAGAACTCGAACGCCTCCTTGCCCCAGAAGCGCTGGCGCACCAGCAGATAGGCGGTCGCCAGGCCGACAAGCGCGGTGAGCGGCGCGGCGATGGAGGCGATCTGCAGGGTGGTGAAGTAGCTGTCCCAGGCCACCCCCTTGAAGCGCCAGCCATGCTCGGTGATCCTGATGCCGAAGGCGCGGATGTAATGGGCCAGCGTGAAGCTGTTGTCATAGCCCCAGAGCTTGACCACCGAGCCGAAGGCGATCATCGAATAGACCACCGCGGTAAAGGCGGCCCAGGGCAGCGCGGTGGCATAGGCGGCGATCTTCACTCCGCGCGGCAGCGCCGCGTGGCGCCCGCTGTCGGCCTTGCCGGTGACGGTGGCGTAGGATTTCCGGCCCACCCATCTGCGCTGGATCAGGAAGGCGCCGAGCGTCAGGCTGAGCAGGGCGATCGACAGCACCGCCGTGCGCGACGGGTCGGCAATGGTGCCGACGATGGAGAAATATATCTCGGTGGAGAGCACGTTGTAATTGCCGCCTCCCAGCACCAGCGGATTGCCGAAATCGGCCAGGCTCTCGATGAAGCCGAGCAGGAAGGCATTGGCCAGTCCCGGGCGCATCAGCGGCAGGGAAACATGCCGGAAGGTCTGCCAGGCATCGGCATTCAGCGTCTGGCTGGCCTCCTCCATCGAGGGGCTGACGCCTTCGACCACGCCGATCAGCACCAGAAAGGCAATCGGGGTAAAGGACAGCACCTGCGCCAGATAGACCCCGCCGAAACCGTAGATCCAGCGCGTCCTGGGCAGGTCGAACAGATCGGCGACGACCGCCGTCACCGTGCCGGTACGCCCGAACAGCAGGATCAGCGCCAGCCCGATGACGAAGGGCGGGGTGATGATCGGGATCACCGTGAGCAGGCGCAGAAGCTTCTTGGCGCGGAAATTCGTGCGGGTGAAGATCAGCGCGAATGCCAGCCCCAGCAGCGTGGTCGTGGCCCCGGTCATGGTCGCCAGCAGCACCGAATTGATCGCCGGGCCGCACTGGCCGGCCAGCGTCAGGCACGAAAGCCCCCAGAGATCGGCGGAGAAGAATTCGCTCAGGAAATGGCCGAGCGAAAAGCCCCCCTCCCCGGTGCGGAAGGCATTGACCAGCACCATCGAGACCGGAAAGAAAACGAACAGCGCCACCAGCGCGACGATCAGACCGATCAGCCCGGTGACAAAGGCATCGCCCGTGCTCCGCCCGGCGGCCGAAAGGGCCGTGGTCAGCATGAACAGCAGCGAAAACAGCGTGAGCGTCGCCCCGGCGCCGAATCCCCCCTGCCCCTCCGCGCCGCCCAGCGCGTCGAACAGCCCGGACAGAAAGCGCGGCCCGTTCATGCCCACGGCGAATCCCTGCAGCATGACCAGCACCAGCCCCGCCGCGCTCAGAGCGGCGATGGCGCGGGCCCTGCGCAGCGGATCGGCCACCAGCAGCAGCGTCGCCGCCACCCCGGCAAGGACCGGCAGCGGCGCGCCCAGATAGAGCCGCCCGTGCTCGAAGGCCAGCCAGAAGCCCGCCCCCGTATCCGCATCCGCGCCGATGCCCGAAAGCCAGGCAAGGCGCCAGAAGCCGCCCTCGGTCATGTACCACGGCACCAGGCAATAACCGACCAGGCCGACCAGCAGCCACAGCCAGGTGGTGCGTTGCATGCTCATACCGTCCTCATACCGTCCCCCGGGCATCCCCCGGGGGCATTCGCCGCCCGCGCGGCACGCCCATTTCCCGGAGCGCGAGTCCCCCGCGCTCCGGGGCGTTTCGGATCAGCAGCGCATCAGCGCCGGATCAGGGCTTGATCTCCGCATCCCAGCGCTCGAGCAGCCGGGCGCGGGTCTCGGTGGAGCCATAGGTGGCGAAGTCGTAGTCGATCAGCTTGATCGTGCTTACATCCGGCGCCGCGTCGGGGATGCGCGCATTCCGGTTCGAGGGCACATTATAGACCCCGACCTCGGGCCCGGCCGACTGGGCCTCGGCGCTGAGCACGAATTCGACCCATTGCCTGGCCTCCTCGAGGTTCTTCGCGCCCTTGATGATCGACACCCCGCCGACCTCGTAGCCGGTGCCCTCGCAGGGCGAGACGATCTCCAGCGGGAAGCCGGCGATGCGCAGCTTCACCATGTCATGCTCAAAGCCGATCGACACCCCGGTTTCGCCGCGCGCCGCCGCCTTGGAAGGGGCCGAGCCGGACTTGGTGTAGGAATTCACGTTCTCCCCGATCTGCTTGAGCAGGGCAAAGGCCTCGTCCTCGCCGAATACCTGCACCAGGGTGGCCAGCTGGGTATAGGCGGTGCCCGACGAATTCGGATTGGCCACCTGGATTTCGCCCCTGAAGCGCGGATCGGCAAGGTCTTTCCAGCAGGCGGGGGGCTCGATCCCCTTCTGTTCGAGGATCTCGCGGTTATAGGCGACGCCGAGCACGCCGAGATGGATGCCGATGGTCTTGCCGTCGGAGATCTTCGCCAGATTCTGCGCCCAGGGGTAGAGTTCGGAAGTGTCGGCGCCCGAGGCCTGCGTCAGCCCCTCGGCCGCCGCGATCAGATGCGGATCCCCCGTGCCGCCCCACCAGACGTCGATCTTCGGATTGCCCGCCTCGGCACGCACCTGCGCGAGCGTCTCGCCGGTGGACTTGCGCACCATGTTGACGGTGTGGCCGGTGGCGTCTTCGAAATTGGAGGCCATCAGGTCGCACCAGTCCTGCTCGTTGGAGCAGACGACGTTGAGCTCTCCCGCGGCGGCGGCCCCGGCGGCCAGCGCGGCGGCCAGCGCGGCCATGCAGACAAAAGAGGTTTTTTCTACGGACATTTTCACGATTTCCTCCCGTTGAAACGCGCTGACACATGTCAGCCATGAAAGAAGGATACATTGCCGCCGGATCGTTTGTATAGAAATATCTTCGCCGCCGGACCCGCCTGCCGCCGGACGCCTGCCGGTCGCACCCGGCGGGCCCGGCTCCGCGCCGGCGGGCCGGCTGCCCGGACGGATCCGCAGGAGCTATTCGCCCAGCACCCGCACCCGGCGCATCACGTCGGGCCTGCCGATCACGGCGCCGTTTCGCCCGGTGCCGCGCTTGATCGCATCCACCACGTCGAATCCTTCGACCACCTTGCCGACCACGGTATATTTGCCGTCCAGGAAGGGCGCCGGGGCGAAGGTGATGAAGAACTGGCTGTTGGCGCTGTTCGGATCGGCGCTGCGGGCCATGCCCACCACCCCGGTAGCGTAGGAATAGTCGGAAAACTCCGCCGGCAGGTCCGGCAAATCCGAGCCGCCGGTGCCCGCGAGGCTCATGTCGCTGCCCAGCCGGCCGAACTGTACATCCCCGGTCTGGGCCATGAAGCCGTCGATCACCCGGTGAAACACCACCCCGTCATAGGCGCCTTCGCGCGCAAGGGTCAGCAGGCGCTCCACATGTTTCGGGGCAAGCTCGGGGAAAAGCTCGATCACCACCGTGCCATTGGCCTCGCCCTCGATGGTGATCTCCAGGCGCGGATGCTCCAGCACCGCCATGGCCGCATC
>JALWJU010000026.1 GCA_026997055.1 Paracoccaceae bacterium
GGCGGGGACGGGATGGATGCGCCGCCGGCTGCTAAAATCGAGGTGAAGAAACCGGAGACGGGAGCCGCCGATGGAAGACGACGTGCAGACACTGATACGGGCGCTGAAGGACAAGAAGCCGGACCTGTACCAGGAGTGGAAGGCCAGCGGGAAGCTGGAGGAGTGGGCCTGGAAACAGGCCAAGGAGATCTCCGGCGAGATGGAGATCGAGTGGGGTCTGGCCAGCAAGAGGCTAAGGGAACAGGGCGTGCAGGATCTGGAGCTGGTGCGAGAGATGACGATGGTCAGGAATCAGGCCCACGAGATCGCGCTGGCGCATCAGATCGAGGCGATCGAGGCGCTGTAGCGCCGGCGGCGACCAACTACCACATCACCGACGCCGACAAGATCGGCGAGGGTGGCCCCAAGACCAAGGCGCGCCAGAACATCCGCGCCATCGAGATCCTAAAGACCCTGCAGCGCGAGGGGCGCGGGGCCACGCGCGAGGAGCAGGCCGAGCTGGTCAAGTACACGGGCTGGGGCGCGAGCGAGCTGGCCAATGGCCTGTTCCCGAAGAACGGCAAGCCGAAGAAGGGCTGGGAGGACCTGGCCGCGCGCCTGCGCGAGCTGCTGACCGAGGAGGAGTGGCGCGAGGCGGCGCGCACCACCCAGTACGCCCACTACACCAGCCCGGAGGTGATCCGCGGCATCTACGACGCCCTGGGGCGCATGGGCTTCGACGGCGGCTTGGTGCTGGAGCCGGGCATGGGGGTGGGGCACTTCCTGGGGCTGATGCCCGGCGGGATGGCCAGGCAAAGCCATTACACCGGCGTGGAATACGATGCCGTGACCGCGGGCATCGCCCAGGCGCTCTACCCGGAAAGCCGCATCCACCACGCCGACTTCACCCGCTTCGAGGTGCCGGAGGGGCGCTTCGATCTGGTGATCGGCAATCCGCCGTTCTCCTCCACCATCGTCAAGGCCGATCCGAAGTACCGCAAGGACGGCTATTCCCTGCATGAATATTTCTTCGTGAAGTCGCTCGACTCGGTGCGGCCGGGCGGGCTGGTGGTGTTCGTCACCAGCCGTTACGTGATGGACCGCAAGGGTGAGCGGGCGCGCCAGGCGATCGCCGACCGGGCGGACCTGTTGGGGGCGATCCGGCTGCCGCAGACGGCGTTCAAGAAGAACGCGGGCACCGAGGTGGTGACCGACATCCTGTTCCTGCGCAAGCGGGCCGATGGCGAGCAACCGGCGGGTGAACCCTGGGCGGGCCTGGCCGAGGTGGAGACCCCGCAGGGGCCGGCCACGGTCAACGAATACTTCGCAACCCATCCGGAGATGGTGCTGGGACGGCACGCCCTGGAAGGCTCGATGTACCGGGCCGACGAGTACACGGTGCTGCCGGAGGAGCGGCCCATCGAGGAGGGGCTGGCCGAGGCGGTGGCGCGCCTGCCGGAGGGGGTGTATCGCGGCGGGGAGGACGCCGCCGAGCGGGTGCGGGCGCAGGCACAGGCCGAGTTCGTGCCGGAGCGTCGGCGCAACAGCTATGTGCTGGGCGAGGACGGCGCGCTGATGCGGGTTGGCCCGGGTGGGGTGGCGGAGCCGGTGGCCATCAAGCAGGGCGGGCGCGGGCAGGGCCTGTACAAAAAGCAGGCGGAACTGATCAAGGCCCTGATTCCGCTGCGCGACGGCATCCAGGAGGTGCTGGACGCGCAGCTCAACGGGCGGCCCCACGAGGACGCGCAGGCGCGCCTGAATGCGATGTACGACGCATTCGTGGCCAAGCACGGCCCGGTCAACAAGGTGGTGCTGCGCCACCGCAAGAACCCGCGTACCGGC
>JALWJU010000027.1:0-1391 GCA_026997055.1 Paracoccaceae bacterium
GCCCCGGCGGCGCGGCAATATCCGCCCATCAATGAGGAGGGTGCGACATGGTGCAGATCATCGGCTGGGGCCATACGCGCTTCGGCAAGCTTGCCGAGGGGCTCGAAGAACTGATCGTGCAGGCGGGCGGCGAGGCGCTCGCCCATTCGGGCGTGGCGCCCGGCGATGTGGACGCGATCTTCGTCGGCCATTTCAATGGCGGCATGGTTCCCGAAGGCTTCCCCTCTTCGCTGGCGCTCTCGATCCATGACGACCTGCGCTTCACCCCGGCGGCGCGGCTGGAAAATGCCTGCGCTTCGGGCTCGGCCGCGGTCTATGCCGCGCGCGATGCGATCGAATCGGGCCGGGCAAAGGTGGCGCTGGTGATCGGGGTCGAGAAGATGACCCACCTGCCCACCGCCGAGGTCGCGCGCGGGCTCGGCCATGCGGCCTACCAGCCCGAGGAGGCGGGGCTGAGCTTCCCGCAGGTCTTCGCCATGTTCGCCCGGGCCTATTTCGACCGATACGGCGACCACGCGCGCACGCTCGCCGAGATCGCCGCCAAGAACCACGCCAACGCCATGGCCAACCCGCTCGCCCATCTGCACAAGGCGCTGCCGGTGGAGTTCTGCGAGGTGGCGAGCGAGAAGAACCCGGTGGTGGCCGACCCGCTCAAGGTCACCGATTGCTCGCTGGTCTCCGACGGGGCGGCGGCGCTGGTGATGGCGGCCGATGACGTGGCGGCCTCGGCGCCGCGCGCGGTCAGGTTCCGCGCCGCGGTGCAGGTCAACGACTTCCTGCCCATGAGCCGGCGCGACCCGCTCGCCTTCGAAGGCCCCGCGCGCGCCATGCGCACGGCCATTGCCGAGGCCGGGCTCACGCTCGATGACATCGACCTCGCCGAGGTGCATGACTGCTTCACCATAGCCGAGCTGCTGGTCTATGAGGCAATGGGGCTGGCCGAGCCGGGCCAGGGCGCGCGGGCGCTGGAGGAAGGCATCGTGCGCCCCGGCGGCGCGCTGCCCGTGAACATGTCCGGCGGGCTCAAGGCCAAGGGCCACCCGGTCGGCGCCACCGGCGTCTCCATGCATGTGCTGGTGGCCCGCCAGGTGCTGGGCGAGGCGGGCGAGATGCAGGTCGCGGGCGCCGAGCACGGTCTGGTCTTCAACATGGGCGGCTCGGGCGTGGCCAATTACGCATCCGTCCTTGAGCCCGCCAGATGAACCTCGCCCTCTGGCTCGAGCGCAGTGCGCTCACCCACCCCGAGCGCCCGGCGCTCTTTTCCGGCGCGCGGCAAGTCGCTGATTATGCAGGTCTTTACCGGGCCGCGCGCGGGCTGGCGGCGGCCCTTGCCGCACGCGGCATCGCGCCGGGCGACCGGGTGGGGATGTTTCTCACCAACTGTCCCGAAT
>JALWJU010000027.1:1401-1819 GCA_026997055.1 Paracoccaceae bacterium
AAGTGGCCTGGATCCTCGAAAACGCGGGCGCGAAGCTCGCCTTCGTCACCCCCGACCTCGCCCCCGGCCTCGCAGAGGCCACCGACCTGCCGCTGATCGACGTGACCGGGGCCGAATTCGCCGAAATGTGCGCCAGCGCGCCCATGGAGATCGTGGAGCGCACGGGCAGCGATCTGGCCTGGCTGTTCTACACTTCCGGCACCACCGGCCGGCCCAAGGGGGTGCGGATCACCCACCAAGTGCTGCTCGCCGCCTCGCTCGCCTATACCGCGGATGTGGACGAGGTGCGCCCGGAGGATGCCGCCTATTACATGGCGCCGATGAGCCACGGGGCGGGCTTCTACATCCCCATCCACATCCTGCGCGCGGCGCGACATATCTGCCCCGAAAATCCGGGCTTCGACGAGGCCGAGCTGCT
>JALWJU010000028.1 GCA_026997055.1 Paracoccaceae bacterium
TGCCCGGCTGGGGGGTCGCGGACGACTCGGCGGTGCGGGTCGCGCGCCTGGCGGTGGAGAGCGGGGTGTTTCCGCTCCTGGAGGTCGAGGACGGCGTGACCTGGCGAATCGCCAGCGACAAGACCCGTCCGATAGACGCCTATCTCGCAGGCCAGAAGCGCTATCGCCACCTGAGCGATGGCGAGAGGGAGGCGCTTCAGGCGGAAGTGGATGCCGGCTTTGCCCGCCTGAAGGCGCTGGAGGCAATCAACCCCGGCTGAGCGCATTTTTGTCTCGATATGTTACAAAAATACGGATAACGTGAAAATGAGTAACACATTGCACCGAAGCGAGGGCGAAATGAGCGAGAAACTGGAAGTCGGCACCTCCGAGAGCCGCAAGGTCACCATCGACAAGGACCGCACCATCGGCTTCATGGGCGAGGAGGGGCGGGTCTATGCCACGCCCAGCCTGGTCCATGACATCGAGCATACCTGTCGCGACATGATCGTGGCGCGCCTGCCCGAGGGGCAGGACAGCGTGGGCACGATCGTCAACATCGCCCATCTGGCCCCCACCCTGCTGGGCCAGGAGGTGGAGATCACCGTCACCGTGGCCGAGCTGGAGGGCCGGCGCGTGGCGCTCGACATCGTGGCGAAGGACGAGCTCGACACGATCTGCAAGGGCCGCCACGAGCGCTTCATCGTCGATGTGGACAAGACCGTGGAGCGGCTCAGGGCCAAGGCCGCGAAGCTGGCGGGCTAGGACATGAAGACCTCGGTTGCCTCCTATTGCTACCAATGCGTCGCCGGGCCGGACCTGATGCGGGTCGATATCGAGGACGGCGTGCCGGTGGGCATCCGCCCCAGCGAGGCGGCCGAGGCGATTCATCCGGCCCATGGCAAGGTCTGCGTCAAGGCTTTCGGCCTGATCCAGAAGACCAACAATCCCCACCGGATCAAGACCCCGATGATCCGCACCAATCCCAGGAAGGGCCGCGGCGAGGATCCGGGCTGGAAGCCGGTCAGCTGGGACGAGGCGCTGGGGCTGATCTGCGCGCGGCTGAACGCTGTGCGCGAAAAGGGCCTTCTGGACGAAAGCGGCTTTCCCCGCGTGGCGGCGAGCTTTGGCGGCGGCGGCACGCCGACTTCCTACATGGGCACCTTTCCGGCCTTTCTCGCCGCCTGGGGGCCGGTGGACATGAGCTTCGGCTCCGGTCAGGGGGTCAAGTGCTACCACTCCGAGCATCTCTACGGCGAGTTCTGGCACCGCGCCTTTACCGTCTGCCCGGACACGCCGCTGGTGGAATACATCATCAGCTTCGGCGCCAATGTCGAGGCTTCCGGCGGGGTCTGCGGGGTGCGCCGCCATGCCGATGCCCGCGACCGGGGGGCGAAGCGGGTGCAGGTGGAGCCGCACCTTTCGGTCACCGGGGCGTGCAGCGCCGAATGGGTACCGATCCGGCCCAAGACCGACCCGGCCTTTCTCTTCGCGCTGGTGCATGTGCTGCTGCACGAGGCGGCGCGCGAGCGCCTCGACCTGCCGTTTCTCAAGCAGCGCAGCTCCTCGCCCTATCTGGTGGCGGCCAATGGCTATTATCTGCGCGATCCCGAGAGCCGCAAGCCGCTGATCTGGGATCGGAAAAGCGGCCAGGCCGTGCCCTTTGACACCGAGGGCGCGGACCCGGCGCTGGAGGGCAGCTTCACCGCTTCGGGGCTCGAGATCGGCCCGGACGATACCGAGTGGCGGCACGAAAACGCCCCGGTCCGGACTGCCTTCGCCAAGCTGGTCGAGCATGTCGCCCCCTACAGCCCCGAATGGGCCGGCGAGATC
>JALWJU010000029.1 GCA_026997055.1 Paracoccaceae bacterium
TTGGCGCCCTTCGGGGCTGATTCGCCCTTTTACGGGCTTTCGATCCCGCCGGATGTGACCGTCTCCGCACAGGTGCTGGCCGAGCCCGGCCCCGAGCTTGCCGCGCGTACGATCGCTTCGCTGGCCGACGGCACTCCGCTGGTTACCCGCAAGGCGCTGGGCGAGGGGCAGGTGGTGCTGTTTCACGTTACTGCCAATGCCGAATGGTCGAGCCTGCCGCTGTCGGGACTGTTCGTGTCGATGCTGGAGCGCCTGGCGGTCTCCACCCGTCCCCGGCGCCCGGATGCCGGGGAGCTCGTCGGCACCACCTGGGCGCCGGTGAAGCTGCTCGACGGTTTCGGCGCGCTCGCCCCGGCCGGCACCATGGCGCCGGTAGCGGGAGAGGCGCTTGCGGGCCGGGCCGGGCCGGACCTGCCGCCGGGGCTTTATACGGAGGGGGCGGACGGGGCGCGCAGTCTCGCGGTCAATGTCTTCGGCCCCGATACTCCCCTTGCCGGTGCCCGATGGCCCGCGCGGATCGTGCCGATCTGGGGCGAGGAGCGGGCGGCGCGCGATGTGGCCGGGTGGTTCTGGCTGGCGGCCCTTCTGGCGCTGGCGTTGGATCTCGTCGCCTCGCTCGCCCTCTCCGGACGGCTGGCGCGTGGCAGAAGGGCGCAGGCTTCGGGGCTGCTGCCGGGAGGCATGCTGCTGGCGGGGCTGCTGGCGGGGCTGCTGACGGGAAGCGCGGCCCTGCTGCCCACGGACCTGTGGGCGCAGGCGGCGGCATCCGGACAGCCGGCGCGGGATATGCCCGACGCGCTTGTGAGTGCCGCCGCCCAGGTGACGCTCGCCCATGTGCTGACCGGCGATGGCGAGGTGGATGCCATCGCCCGGGCCGGGTTGACCGGGCTTGGCGACGAGCTCTTCCGCCGTACCTCGGTCGAGCCCGGCACGCCGGTGGGAGTCGATCTGGAGCGCGACGAGCTTGCGGTCTATCCGCTGCTCTACTGGCCGGTAACCGCCAGCCAGCCCCTGCCCAGCGCTGCCGCCTATGAGCGGCTCAACGCCTATCTCAGGGCCGGGGGCATGGTGCTGTTCGACACCCGCGATGCGCAGGTGGCGGGATACGGCTCGGCCCTGACCCCCGAAGCGCGCCGGCTGCGCCTGCTCGCCGCGCCTCTGGAGGTCCCGCCGCTCGAACCCCTGCCCGAGGATCATGTGCTGACCCGCGCCTTTTACCTGCTCACCGCCTTTCCCGGCCGGTACAGGCAGGGAAAGGTCTGGGTCGAGGCCGCCCCCCCGGATGCCGAGCGCGCGCCCGGGATGCCCTTTCGCAACCTCAATGACGGGGTGACCCCGGTGGTGATCGGCTCCAACGACTGGGCCGCGGCCTGGGCGGTGCGCGCCGATGGGCGCTACATGTTTCCGGTCGGCCGGGGCAGCGCGGGGGCGCGCCAGCGGGAGATGGCCTATCGCTTCGGCGTGAACCTGGTGATGCATGTGCTTACCGGCAATTACAAGAGCGACCAGGTGCATGTCCCGGCGCTGCTGGAGAGGCTGGGGCAATGAGCAGCGCGCTGTTGTGGAAGGTGGTTTTCGACCCGGTTCTGCCCTGGCCGCTGCTGGCGGCCGTGGGTGCGGCAATGGCCGCGCTGCTCATGCTGGCCGCCTGGCGCGGCCTTGCCGGATGGACCGCGCGGGCCCTGGCCGCGCTGGTGCTGCTTGCCGCCCTCGCCGGGCCGTCGGTGCAGATCGAGGAAGGCGACCGGCTCAGCGACATCCTGCTGGTGGTGGTGGACGGGACCGCTTCGCAGGGGCTGGGCGGGCGG
>JALWJU010000030.1 GCA_026997055.1 Paracoccaceae bacterium
GTTTGCTGTGGCTGGGGGTGGCCGCTACAATGGAGAAACCGCAGCCGCTGAGCATCGCCTCCCTGCCACTGAGCGAGGCGCTGATGCAGGTGGACGACGAGACGCTGAGCGCCTTTCTGCTGCACCAGCCGGGCGTAGCCGATGTGGTCATCCGCAAGGATGAGCGGGCCGCCTATCTCAAGATCGACCGCAAGCAGACCGGGGAGCTGGTGCTGGAGCAGGCCCTGAACGAACACTTTGCAGACAAGGAACCCCATTCATGAGTCGAGGCATCAACAAGGTCATCCTCATCGGCACGCTCGGGCGTGATCCCGAGGTGCGTTACGCCGCCAACGGCAACGCCATCGCCAACCTGAGCGTGGCCACAAGCGAGCAGTGGAACGACCGGCAGACCGGTGAGCGGCAGGAACGCACCGAGTGGCACCGTGTGGTGCTGTTCGGCAAGGTGGCCGAGGTGGCGGCCCAGTATCTGCGCAAGGGCTCGCAGGTCTATCTGGAAGGGCGTCTGCAGACGCGCAAATGGACCGACCAGAACGGCATGGACCGCTACACCACCGAGGTGGTCATCGATCAGCGCGGCACCATGCAGATGCTCGACCGTCGTCCTCAGGGCGGGGATGCGCCTTTTGACCAGCAGTCCGGTCAGGGCGGCTGGCAGCAGCCGGGGCCGACCGGCGTCGCACAGCAGGCCGGTGGCTTCGGCGGTGGACAGGGCGCGCCGCAGCAGAACCCGTCCCAGTCGGGCGGTTATGGCGGCCCGGCGCCCCAGCAGGGCAATGCGCCTGTAGGCGGCGGTGCCTCTGCGCCCCAGCCAGCCGGCGGAGCCGGAGCGCCGTCACCGGCAGAGATGCCCTTTGACGATGACGACGTGCCCTTCTAGGCCCTCCGTGTTCCAGGCATGACGGAAAACCCCGCTCCGGCGGGGTTTTCTGTTTTTTTTGAATGTTGTCGCCATAAGTTTTGCTTCTAAGTGAATAATAATATCTGAATATGTTGATGAAATAGTTCGATACAATCCTTTTCGGGTTGTGTTCAACGTGATCAGATCAGAGGAGAAATGATGATGGCCCTGTTTGACGAAAACTGGATGAAGCGATTTGCCGAAGTCTGGAACGGTGATGATGAGCTGACCGGTGCGCTGGGTGCGATCGGCTTCAATTCCACCATCGGCTATGGGGTGCCGGATGAGGACAACCCCCGTGGTGTGCTGGTGGTGGAAAACGGCAAGGTCGCTCATGCGGGCGCCTGGAATGGCGAGGCGCTGAACTGGGATATCCGCGCCAGCGAAGAGCAGTGGCAGAAGTGGATGGCCAAGCCGCCGGGCATGATGGGGCTGGGCACGGCCTTTACGACGGGCAAGCTCAAATTCGTGGTGGGGGATTATGGCGCCATGCTCAAGGACCCCGGCATGGCCAAGCCCTTCATCCGCACCTTCCACCTGATGGGGCAGGTGTAGGTCGAATCCCATCCTGTGGCTGCAAAAAACCCCGCCGGTATGGCGGGGTTTTCTTTTGTACGATTTTGTACGATCAGGTGGGCGTGTCGGGTCAGTCGCCGTATTTCTGCGCTGCCAGACCGCAGGTCTGAAAGCCGATGAGGCTGTAGAGCGGGCACCACTTGATCAGCCCGGTAACCAGCAGGATCAGGCCGACAATCCAGCCCCACAGGCCGATGGCTCCACCGGCGGCAAAGCCCACCAGAATGATGCCGACGATAATCCGGAACCAGCGATCCAGACCACATACGTTCATGACGTGCCTCCTCCTGTTTACATTATTGAACCTTCATATCCATGTTATTG
>JALWJU010000031.1 GCA_026997055.1 Paracoccaceae bacterium
GCTCCAGCACCTTGCCGGTGAGCAGCAGCCCCCAGGTCGAGGCATTGACCAGCGCCGAGGTAGAGCGGCCCAGGTGGCGCGACCAGTCGGAGGCGGCGATCTTGTCCTCGATCAGCGCGTCGATGGTGGGGGCGTCGGGCACCCTGAGGAGCGCCTCGGCAAGGCACATCAGCGCCACGCCCTCCTCGGTGGAGAGCCCGTATTCGGCCAGGAACACCTCCATCAGCCCCGGATCGCCCGCCGCGCGCACTTTACGCACCAGCCGCGCGCCCTCGGCGGCAATCGCCGCGCGCGCCGCCTCGTCGAGCCCGGCCCGGCGGGCGAGGGCGGCCATGTCGGGGGGCGCGCTCAGCAGCATTGCCCGGTCGATCGCGGTGAAATCAGCCATTGGCGGCACCTCCTTTCGGGTCTATTATATCGGGAAAATAAGAGCCATATGGCCCGAAAATCGAAAAATTGCAGGAAATATGACCGAAATTGCCCGCCTCGACAGGTTTGACCGCGACATCCTCGACATCCTGTCGCGCGAGGGCCGCATCGCCGTGACCGACCTTGCCCGGCGCATCGGCCTTTCGAAATCGCCCACCCAGGCGCGCCTGAAGAGGCTCGAGCAAAGCGGCGTGATCACCGGCTACCGGGCGATGGTGGACCCGGTGCGGCTGGGGCGCGACCATGTGGCCTTTGTCGAGGTCAAGCTCAGCGATACCCGCGAGGCGGCGCTCGAGGCCTTCAATGCCGGGGTGCGCGCCATCGCCGAGGTGGAGGAATGCCACATGATCGCCGGGGCCTTCGACTACCTGCTCAAGGTGCGCACCAGCGACATGGCGGCCTATCGGCGGGTGCTGGGCGAGCGGATCTCGGCGCTGCCGCATGTGGCGCACAGCTCGACCTTCGTTTCCATGCAGGCGGTGAAGGAGCCGGGATAGGGCGGCCGGCCCGGATGCAGGACCGGGCCGTGGTGCGGCGCCCGGCGTTTCTCGTGGCCGATCGCGGGGGAGGGGGAAGCCGGCCTCTCGGGGCAATGGCGAACGTCCCGGCATCGTATGCCTGGCCGGCCGGATGCGGGAGAGCGCGAGGAACGGCGCTCAGCGGGCGTAGAGTCAGCGGGCGTAGAGGATGTACATTTCGTTGCGCCGGACTTCGGTGAGCTTGTCGCCGCGGGCGCTGATCTGCTCGAGGATGATCTTGCGCACGAAGGCGGCCATCGGGCAGAGCGGCACCAGCAGGTAGTCGGCATTTTCCCAGCCGGGCAGGCCGCCGTAATACCAGGGCGAGGCGCCGGGCAGGGGCTCGAAGGCGCCGTAGAGCCAGAAGGCCGACATCATGTCGGCGGTGAACACGGTCCTGCCCTCGGCGAGCCCCGAGGCGCGCAGGTCGGCGCTCATGGCCGCATACCAGGGTGCGGCGCCGACCTTCATGTCGCAGATCGGAAGCTCCTCGCCCTGAAAGCTGGTGCGGGTCTTTTCGCGCGCCGCCGGGTTGGTGAAGGGGCCGAAGGCGTTTCCCTGGCTTTCGAGCGCGATCTGGGCGACGATCTTTTCGGCCCGCGCGGCCATGGTCTGCAGGTCCTGATGGGTGCCGGTGCCGGGCAGGAGCGGGCGGTAGTCGGCCGGGTCCGCCGCGAGGTGGCGAAACGGGCTGTAGGCGAGGTTCAACAGGCTCGGCGCGGCCATCAGCAGGGCGGCAAGGGCGGTGAGGCGCATGGCCTCGCGCAGATCCCAGCCGAGGGCGTTTTTCAGCCCCGGGGCGGGGGCGAGCTGCCAGAGCATCAGGCCGAGCAGGGCGAGCCACTGGGGGTCGTTGCCGAAATTCTGGTAGGTGACGTAGAAGAACCCGCCCGCGAGCAGCAGCATGGCGAGGCCTTCGACGGCGCGCCCGCTCTGGCGCAGCAGCACCACCGCCAGGAGCGCGGTGAGCGAGGCGGCCATGTAGGCGGGGGCGGCCACGACCTGTCCGAAGGGCAGGCCGGGATTGGCGCGAAAGCCGCTTTTGCGCACGGTTTGCAGGTCGTCGATATAGGCGAGCCAGAAGCCGGGGCCCGCAAGCAGCGTGACCAGCGCGGCGACGGCAAGCCCCGCGGCCAGCGCCACGCCCAGCGCGCGCCACTGGCGCCGGCTTGCGAGCAGCAGCAGCACCGGCGGGGCGAAGGCGACGAAATAGGTGATCTTGATGAGCGCCAGCAGGGCCGCGCCGGTGCCGAGGATCAGCCCGTCGGCCGCGGGGCAGGCGCGCCCTTCGAGCGGCGCGAGCATGGCGGTGGCGATGACCAGAAAGGCCACCGCCCAGGCCCAGCGGTTGTAATGCATCGAGATCGAGACCGTCGGCTCCGCCGTGCCGTGGACCAGCGCCAGCACCAGCACCAGCACCAGCGCGCCGAAGGCATATGCCCGGCCGCCGGCAAAGCGGCTGCGGGCCACATGCCAGATCGCCGGCAGCAGCAGCGCCGCCACCAGCACCTGGGCTGCCAGCAGCGCCATGCCGGCGCCGAGCCCGGCCCGGACCATCAGCGCGATCGGCGCGATCGCCAGCACCCCGATCGGGGTGTGGAAATCCAGATGCGGCCACTCGCCCCGGCTCATGCGCTCGACCAGCTGCAACAGATGCAGCGTGTCGCCCTCATGCTTGCCGATGAAGAAGCCGCCCTTGAGCAGCGCCGCTCCCCCCAGCGCCAGCAGCACCGCCACCAGGAATGCGCCCAGATACAGCCCGTCTGCCCGTTTCATGCCCTGCCCGCCTCTGTTTCGTTCACTTTTTGGCAATCTTACGCGGCGATACTGCGCATTGCAAAAGGCGAATGCGGTTTTTGTTGTGAGAAGGCGCGCGCGCGGCTAGAATCGGATCAAAACAGGCAAACGAGCAGCAGCATGAATATCCAGACCGGCACCGGCCCCAGCGATTCCATCAGCAGTGTCGAGGCGCCCCCCGCGGCGCGCTCCATCGCCGATATCGGGCTCGGCGTGGTGATGATGCGCGACATCCTGCTCAAGACCATGTTCCGCACCAGCCGCGAGGAAATCTCGGCGCTGGAAAAGCTGCTCTGCATCCCCGCCCGGGTGGTGCAGGAGCTGATCGACCAGGCCCGCGACCAGGGGCTGATCGAGGCCACCGGCACGCTGCACGCCAATTCCGGCGGCGAGATGGGCTTCCGGCTTACCGATGCGGGCAAGGCACGCGCGCTCGACGCGCTGAGCCAGTCCGAATATTACGGCGCCATGCCGGTGCCCATGGCCGCCTATGCCGAGCAGGTGAAGCGCCAGTCGATCCGCAACATCCGCATCAGCCGCGAGCGCCTCACCGCCGCCATGGGCCACCTGATCCTGCCGCCCGACCTGCTCGACCAGCTCGGCCCCGCCGTCTCCGCCGGCCGCTCGATCCTGATGTATGGCCCGCC
The DNA here is from genome assembly GCA_026997055.1 of Paracoccaceae bacterium. Lineage (GTDB taxonomy): Bacteria > Pseudomonadota > Alphaproteobacteria > Rhodobacterales > Rhodobacteraceae > JAAEUB01. Next base: position 3,392 of record JALWJU010000031.1, read on the forward strand.
CGGCAACGGAAAGTCCAGCATTTCCAACGGTATACGAGACGCGCTGGGCGACATGATCTATGTGCCCCGGGCGATCGAATATGCCGGCCAGGTGATCACCGTCTATGACCCGATCGTGCACAGCGCCATCGAGGAAGAGGAGGAGGACCCCACCGCCCTGCGCCGCAACGTGAACCGCTTCGACCGGCGCTATGTGCGCTGCGAGCGGCCCACGGTGATCACCGGCGGCGAGCTTACGCTCGACATGCTCGATCTGGTCTACAACCCGACCTCGCGCACCTACCAGGCGCCGCTGCAGCTGAAATCCACCGGCGGGGTGTTCATCGTCGATGACCTGGGCCGCCAGGCCGAGCCGCCCCAGGCGCTGATCAACCGCTGGATCGTCCCGCTGGAAGAGAGCCGCGACATCCTCGCCCTGCAATCGGGGGAGAAATTCGAGGTGCCCTTCGACACGCTGGTGATCTTCTCGACCAATTTCCACCCCAACGAGATCTTCGACAAGGCCGCGCTCAGGCGGATCTTCTACAAGATCAAGATCGACGGGCCCGACCAGGAGGGCTTCCTCAGGATCTTCGCCATGGTCGCGCGCAAGAAGGGGCTGCCGCTCGACGAGGCGGCGCTGGTCCACCTGCTCAGGAACAAATATCCCGAGATCGGCAATGTCTATGCCAATTACCAGCCGGTCTTCCTGATCGACCAGATCCTTTCGATCTGCCGTTTCGAGGGGATCGAGCCGCAGATGAGCCCGGAGCTGATCGACCGCGCCTGGGCCAACATGTTCGTGCGCGAAGAGCATATCGAGCACTGAGCGGACAGCGGGCCGGCAGCCGGCCTGTGAAGGGCGAAAAACCCCGTCTGACGCATCCGCCTTAACCAATCCGCAAGGCTTGGCCCCTATACGGGGGGAGAGCAAACCGGAGTCCCAGAGCCAGATGCAGCATTCCCGCGACCTCGCCGCCGCCGCGGCCGATACCCCGGCAGACAGTTCGAAAATCGACCAGATCTCCCGATCCGCCTCCGAACTCAGCTTCGAGATGGTGGAGATGGCCGTGACCCTCTACCAGATCGACCAGAACAACACCAAGCTGATGGATCTGCTGAAAAAGGTCGATGCCGATGCACGGCGGATGATGAACGGCAATACCGCCGTCCAGCGCGCGATCTCCGCAGTCGGCGATACCATCGCCAATACCCGCAGCGCCGTGGAAGCCTCGGTCGATGTGATCCGCGGCGCCGGCGACCGGGTGCAGGAGCTTGCCGCCTGGGTGCAGTCGCTGGACGGGCGCATCACCGCCATCGAGGAGACGCTGGAATCGACCCGCCTTTCCAATGCCACCATCTCCTCCATCGCCTCCCAGGTGAACATCCTCGCCATCAACGCCAAGATCGAAGCCGCCCGCGCCGGCACCGCCGGGCGCGGCTTCGCCGTGGTCGCCGAGGCGATCAACGATCTTTCGCGCAAGACCGCCGGCGCCGCCGAGGGGATCGACAGCAATATCGCCTCGCTGGTCGAGAATGTCGGCTCGATCCGCGACCAGGCCAACGAGGCGGCGGACAATGCCGGCAAGGTGCTCGACGAATCGGCGCAGACCGACCAGGCCCTGTCGGCCATCGCCAGCCAGGTCCAGACCATCCACGACGAGGCCGCCGCGATCCATGCCAGCGCCACCGAGAACGGCACCGCCATCGTCGAATTCCAGGAATCGTTTACCTCGATGGAGCACGAGCTGGAGGATACCGCCACCGGCATCCGTCAGCTGCGCAGCCAGAGCAACGGCCTGGTGGACAAGGCCGAAGGCATGCTCCAGGCCGCTGTCGGCCTCGGCGGCAAGACCCCGGATGCGCGCATGATCGCCGAGATCAGGGCGCTGGTCGGCCAGGTCAGCGAGGCCTTCGAAGCGGGGCTGCGCGACGGGCAGATCACCGAGCAGCAATTGTTCTCGCGCGACTATACGCCGATCCCCGGCACCGATCCGCAGCAGTTCATGGCCCCCTTCACCGCCTTTACCGACAGGGTCCTGCCGCCGATCCAGGAGCCGGCGCTGGAGATCGACGAGCGGGTGGTCTTCTGCGCCGCGGTCGATACCAATGGCTACCTGCCGACCCACAACCTGAAATTCTCCCAGCCCCAGGGGCCGGACCCCGAGTGGAACATGGCCAATTGCCGCAACCGGCGCCTGTTCGACGACCGGGTCGGTCTCAAGGCCGGGCGCAACACCGAGCCCTTCCTGCTGCAGATCTACCGCCGCGACATGGGCGGCGGCAAATTCGCGATGATGAAGGACCTCTCGGCGCCGATCTTCGTGTGCGGCCGGCATTGGGGCGGGCTGCGCCTGGCCTATACGATCTGAGGCCGCAGGCGCATGCCCCGGCGAGTATTGCCGCTCCCGGACTGCCGGGCATATCAGCTCAGGCGGTCAGGCCTTCGGGCTCCGGCAGGCCATTGGCGCGGCAGCAGGCGGTCAGCGTATTGGCCAGCAGACAGGCGATGGTCATCGGCCCCACCCCGCCGGGCACCGGGGTAATGGCGCCGGCGACCTGCGATGCGCTGGCAAAGTCCACATCCCCCACCAGGCGACTGCCGCCTTCGGGCTTCTCGATGCGGTTGATGCCCACATCTATCACCGTCGCGCCGGGCTTGATCCAGTCGCCCTTCACCATTTCGGGGCGCCCCACCGCGGCCACCACGATATCGGCCCGGCGCACTACCTCCGGCAGGTCGCGGCTGCGGCTGTGAGCGATGGTCACGGTGCAATTGTCGCGCAGCAGCAGCTGGGCCATGGGCTTGCCGACGATATTCGAGCGCCCGATCACCACCGCCTCCAGGCCCGACAAGCTGCCGTGATGATCGCGCAGCAGCATCAGGCATCCCAGCGGCGTGCAGGGCACAATCGCCTCCTGTCCGGTGGCCAGGCGCCCGGCGTTGAGGATGGTGAATCCGTCCACGTCCTTCTCGGGGCTGATCGCATTGATCACCCTGGCCTCGTCGATGTGACCCGGCAGCGGCAATTGCACGAGGATGCCGTGTACGGCCGGATCGCTGTTCAGCCGGTCGACAAGCGCCAGAAGATCGGTCTCGGACGTATCCGCCGCCAGCCGGTGCTCGAAAGAATTCATCCCCACCTCGCGGGTCATCTTTCCCTTCGAGCGCACATAGACCTGGCTGGCCGGATCCTCGCCTGCCAGGACCACCGCCAGGCCAGGGGTGATTCCATGCGCCGCCTGCAGGGCGCTTGCCCCGTCCGCAACCCGTGCGCGCAGCTCCGCCGCAAAGGTCTTTCCGTCCAGTATTCTTGCCGTCATTCCTGTCCTTGCCTCCATCAGGCCGCATTCGGCTTGCTCAGCGCCTTTTCCTCCCGCGCGATCGACCATTCTATCAGCGCCCGCCACATCCGTTCGACCATATCCGCATCCAGCCCTGCTTCTTCGGCCGCCCCACGCACATTGGCCACCACTTCCTCCACCCGCGAATCGATACGCGCCGCCAGTCCCTCGCGCCGCTTGATCTCCACCGCCCGGTCGATCATCGCCGCCCGCCGGGCCAGTGCCGATACCAGCACGCGATCAAGCGCATCTATCTCGCCGCGCAGTGCTGCCATGCCGGCAATCGGTTTCAGCGAATCGTCTTCCATGCACCACCTTTCACCTTTCCCGAAATACTCCCGCCGGCGGCTGTTGCCATAGCGGGCTCGATGCCCGGTATGGCGACACTTCCCCGCTAGAACAAGCCCTCGATCTCGCCCGCCTCGTTAAGATGTATCTCCAGCGCCGCGGGTTTCCTCGGCAGGCCCGGCATGGTCATGATCTCGCCACAGATCACCACCACGAAGCCGGCCCCGGCCGAAAGCCGCACCTCGCGGATCGGCACCGAATGGCCGGTGGGAGCGCCGCGAAGGTTGGGATCGGTGGAGAAACTGTACTGGGTCTTGGCCATGCAGATCGGCAGATGCCCGTAGCCCGCATCCTCCCATTCGCGCAGCTGGGCGCGGATCTTCTTGTCCGCCAGCACCTCGTCGGCATGATACATGCGCTTGGCAATCACCTCGATCTTTTCGAACAGCCCCAGGTCGTCGGTATAAAGCGGCGCAAACTGGGCCACCTGCGCATCGGCGATCTCGGCCACCCGTGCCGCCAGTTCCTCGGCCCCCTCGCCGCCAAGCTCCCAGTGGCGGGCAACGATCGCCTCTGCCCCCTGGGCGGCGGCGCTTTCGCGGATCACGTCGATTTCGGCCTCGGTATCGGTGACGAAATGATTGATCGCCACCACCACCGGCACGCCGAAAGCCTTGAGATTGGCGATGTGGCGCGACATGTTGGGGCAGCCCTCGGCCACGGCGGCGACATTTTCCTCGCCCAGATCCTCGCGCGCCACGCCCCCGTTCATCTTCATTGCCCTGACGGTGGCCACCAGCACCACCACGTCCGGGGCAAAGCCCGCCTTGCGGCAGACGATATCCATGAATTTTTCCCCCCCGAGATCGGCGCCGAAGCCCGCCTCCGTCACCACATAGTCGGCAAGCTTCAGCGCCGTCCGCGTGGCGATGATCGAATTCGCCCCATGGGCGATATTGGCAAAGGGGCCGCCATGGACGAAGGCCGGGTTGTTCTCCAGCGTCTGCACCAGATTGGGCTGCATCGCGTCCTTCAGGAGCACCGTCATCGCCCCGTCGGCGCCGATATCTCGGGCATGGATCGGCTCGCGCTTGCGCGTATAGGCCACGATGATGTCGCCCAGACGCTTCTGCAGGTCCTCCAGGTCGTTGGCAAGGCACAGGATCGCCATGACCTCGCTGGCGACGGT
>JALWJU010000032.1 GCA_026997055.1 Paracoccaceae bacterium
GGGCGATGTGATCAGCCCCCATTACGACCCGATGATCGCCAAGATCATCACCCACGGCGCCAGCCGCGCCTCGGCCCTGCGCCGGCTGGCGGCGGCGCTCGATCGCACCGAGGTCGGCGGGCTCACGACCAATCTCGGCTTCCTCTCCGCCCTCTGCGCGCAGGCGGATTTCGCCGCCGGGCGGGTCGATACCGGGCTGATCGGGCGCAATCTCGAGGCGCTGACAGCCGCGCCCGCGCCCGCGCCCGAAGAGATCGCCACCGCCGCGCTTTACGCGCTGGGGCTGGATCGAAAGCCCGGCTCGGGCTTCACTCTCTGGGTGCCGCTGCGCCGGCGGGAGAGGCTTGTACATGACGGGCAGGATATTGAAATATTTGTGAAAACCCACAGCGCCGATGCCCATGACTTCAGCATCGGCGAACAGGTGATCGAGGCCCGTTGCCGGCATGGGCAATGGGAGATGAACGGCCGTCGCGCCCCGCGGGCGGCGCTGGCCGATGGGGTGGTGACGGTGTTTGCCCGGGGCGGGCTGGTCTTCGAGCTGCCCGACCCGCTGCAGGCGGGCGGTGGCGATGCGACGGCGGCGGGGATCGTCGCCGCACCGATGCCGGGGCTGGTGCGCGAGGTGCTCTGCGCGCCGGGCGAACAGGTCGCCGCCGGCGACAGGCTCGCGGTGCTGGAGGCGATGAAGATGGAGCACGCGCTGAGCGCGCCGCGCGACGGGGTGGTGGCCGAACTGCTCTGCGCGCCGGGCGATCAGGTCGAGGCGGGTGCTGCGCTGATCCGGCTGGAGGAGGCGGCAGATGGCTGAATTCGTCGAGATTTTCGAGGTTGGCCCGCGCGACGGGTTGCAGAACGAAGCGCGCATGATCCCGGCTGCGGACAAGATCGCGCTCATTGATCTGCTGTCGCAGGCCGGGTTCCGGCGCATCGAGGTGGCTTCTTTCGTGAGCCCGAAATGGGTGCCGCAGATGGCCGACGGGGCCGAGGTGCTGGCGGGGATCACCCGCTCGCCGGGCGTCTCCTACGCGGCGCTGACGCCGAATCTCAAGGGCTTCGAGCGGGCGATGGCGGCGGGGGCGGACGAGGTGGCGATCTTCGGCTCGGCCAGCGAGGGCTTCAGTCAGGCCAATATCAATTGTTCGATAAATGAAAGTCTGGAGCGGTTTGAAGCGGTGATGGAGGCCTCGAATGTTCGAAAAGTGAAAGTTCGCGGCTATGTCTCCTGCGTCACCGACTGCCCCTATGATGGTCCCGTGGCGCCGGAATCGGTGGCCGCGGTGGTCGCGCGCCTGCTGGCCATGGGTTGCTACGAGGTGAGCCTGGGCGACACGATCGGCCAGGCCACGCCGGAAAAGACCGCGCGGATGCTCGAAGCCGTGCTGGAAGTGGCCGACGCGGCGCATCTGGCCGGTCATTTTCACGACACGGCGGGCCGGGCGCTCGACAACATCACCGTGGCGCTGGAGAAGGGGATAAGGGTTTTTGACGCGGCGATCGGCGGTCTTGGCGGCTGCCCCTATGCGCCGGGGGCGGCGGGCAATGTGGCGACGGGCCGGGTGCTCAGCCATGTGGAAGCGCTGGGATATGAGGCCGGGCTTGACCGGGAAGTTCTTGAAAAGGCGGCAGAAATGGCGCGCGGGATGCGCACGGCCTGAGCCGGGCGGGACAGGGCCGGCAGGGCAGGGGAAGCAGGGAGGAAGAGCCATGTATGAGACCATCGGCATCGACAGGGACGCGCGCGGGGTGGCGACGCTCACCTTGCAGCGGCCCGAGAAGCACAACGCGCTTTCCT
>JALWJU010000033.1 GCA_026997055.1 Paracoccaceae bacterium
CGGCCCCTGAGCCGGGTGATTCAGGAGCATGTCAAGAAGCCGCTGGCCGAAGAGCTTCTGTTCGGCAGGCTCGCCAAGGGCGGGCTGGTGCAGGTGGGCGTGAAGGACGGGGCGCTGGATATCAGGATCGAGAAGCCGGTGAAGAAGCGGATCTCTTCGAAGAAGAAGCCGCCACTGCTGACCGCCGATTGAGCCGGGTGCGGGGGAGCGTGACGATTCGCATCGCGATGTGGCTGGTGCTGCTGCTTGCGGGAGCGCATATGGCCGATGCGCGCGACTTCCGGCTGGGCTGGCCGGTGGACTGCGCCCCGGGCGAAACCTGCTTCATCCAGAATTATCGCGACAGCGACTCGGGGCCGGAGGTCGCGGACTTTGCCTGCGGGACGCTCAGCTATGACGGGCACAAGGGTACCGATATCGCGCTCTTCGGCATGGAGGCCATGCGCGCCGGCGTTACGGTGCGCGCCGCCGCGCCCGGCGTGGTGCGTGCCCTGCGCGACGGCGAGCCCGATGACGGCAGTGTGATCCCCGGCAAGGAATGCGGCAATGGCGTGGTGATCGACCATGGCGGCGGATGGGAGAGCCAGTATTGCCACATGAAACGGGGCTCCATCGCCGTGACGCCAGGCCAGCGCGTGGGCATGGGGGCGCGGCTGGGGGAGGTGGGATTTTCCGGCAATACCGAATTTCCCCACCTGCATTTCGAACTGCGCAAGGATGGCGAAGTAGTGGACCCGTTCGACCGCGACGGTGAGCCGACCTGCGGCGCGCCCGGAGAGGATGCCCTCTGGCTCGAGCCGGTCGCCTACCAGCCCGGCGGTCTGATCGGCGCCGGCATGGCGCTGGACGTGCCGGAATTCGCCACCATCAAGGCCGGGCTCGCAAGCGTGGAAAGCACCACCCCCGAAGCGCCGGCGCTGGTGATCTGGGCCCAGGCCTTCGGCGCGCGGGCGGGCGACGTACTGCGCCTGACGATCCGCGCCCCTGACGGGCGGCTGCTGGTCAGCCGCGACCACCTGATCGAGCGCAATCGGGCGCGCCTGTTTCGTGCCATCGGCAAGCGGCGGCCTGCGGGCGGCTGGGCGCCCGGGATCTATCGTGGCGAGAGCCAGCTTCTGCGCGACGGCGTTCCGCTCGGCCCGAAGCTCGTGCGGAGCATCGAGGTCACGCGCTGATACCGCGCGCTTGCGCGCGGCCCCGCAGAGCAACATTTTTCGCGAAAAATGTTGGAGATTCGGGGGCCTCGCTGCGCTCGGATCGGCGCTTACCGCTCGGTCAGCTTCAGTTCGATGCGGCGGTTCTGGGCGCGGGCCTCGGGGCTGTCGCCAAGGGCGATCGGGCGGTATTCGCCGAAGCCCGCGGCCACCAGTCGCCGCGGGTCGAAATCGAGTTCGTCGATCATGTAGCGCACCACCGACAGGGCCCGGGCCTGGCTCAGCTCCCAGTTATCCGCGTATTTCCCGCCCGGGCGGACCTGCGAATTGTCCGTATGCCCGTCAACCCTCAGCACCCAGTCGATCTCGGGCGGAATTTCATCCGCCACTTCCCGCAGGATCTCGGCCACCCGGGCGATCTGCTTTTCGCCCTCGTGGGAAAGATCGGCGCCGCCAACCGGGAACAATACTTCGGAGGAGAACACGAACCGGTCGCCATCTATGCGCACGCCTTCGCGCCCGGCCAGCAGGTCGCGCAGCTGGCCGAAGAATTCGGAGCGGTAGCGCTCGAGCTTTTTCGCTTCCTCTTCGAGGCGCTTGCGCTCGGCTTCTTCCAGTTCGGCGCGTTTGCGCTCTTCGG
>JALWJU010000034.1 GCA_026997055.1 Paracoccaceae bacterium
CCGGATACTCCCTGTGGTCCCTGCGGACCTGTCAAAACCTTCATCTGCTCCGGTAGACACCATTTCACCGGGGAAGGTCAATATGCTGATGCCGTATCCGCCCGAGCGGTCCGCAGTATCCGCCCGCCCGATCCGCCCGCCCGATCCCCACGCGCCCGCGCGCCGCGCCGACCCATCCGCAGCGCATTGACCGCCCGCGCCCCACGCCATAGGAAGGGCCGGAGAAACCAGCGAGGACGCGACCATGCCCGGCTCGGACGCTCTGCCAAAGAGCTTTCAGGAAATCATCCTGCGCCTGCAGGCCTATTGGGCGGCACAGGGCTGCGCGGCGCTGCAGCCCTACGACATGGAGGTGGGCGCGGGCACCTTTCACCCGGCCACCACCCTGCGCGCGCTGGGGCCACGCCCTTGGGCGGCGGCCTATGTGCAGCCCTCGCGCCGGCCTACCGACGGGCGCTATGGCGAGAACCCGAATCGTTTGCAGCACTATTACCAGTTTCAGGTGATCATCAAGCCGAGCCCGCCGGACCTGCAGGACCTCTATCTCGGCTCGCTCGAAGCCATCGGCATCGACATGGACCTGCACGACATCCGCTTTGTCGAGGACGACTGGGAGAGCCCGACGCTGGGCGCCTGGGGGCTGGGCTGGGAGGTCTGGTGCGACGGCATGGAGGTGAGCCAGTTCACCTATTTCCAGCAGGTGGGCGGACATGACTGCAAGCCGGTCTCGGGCGAGCTTACCTACGGGCTCGAGCGCCTGGCCATGTATGTGCTGGGCGTCGATCACGTCATGGACATGCCCTATAACGACCCCGATGCGCCGATCCCGCTCAGCTATGGCGACGTGTTCCGCCAGGCCGAGGAGGAATATTCGCGCTACAATTTCGATATCGCCGATACCGAGCGCCTTCTGCGGCATTTCGAGGATGCCGAGGCCGAATGCGCCGCGATCCTCGCCGCCCCGGCCCGGGACCCCAGGACCGGCAAACGGATCGTCATGGCCCAGCCCGCCTATGACCAGGCGATCAGGGCCAGCCATATCTTCAACCTGCTGGATGCGCGCGGGGTGATCTCGGTGACCGAGCGTCAGGCCTATATCGGCCGCGTGCGCGCGCTCGCCAGGGCCTGCGCCGATGCCTTCCTTGAGACCGAAGCGGGCGGAGCGCGGGGGAGCGGCGATGAGCGGAGCGAGGAGGCGGGCGCATGAGCGAAAGCGGCGACAGCGCCCGCAGCAACCATTTCGGCAAGTATTTCGCGGTCTTCCTCCTGCTTGCCTCCCTGATCTTTGCCGGCGCGCTCTATTACGCCCAGGTCTATGCCTATTACGAGGATGTGAGCGCCGCGACCGAGCCGGCCATGGTGAGCCTCGCAACCGGCGCGCGCGAGCCGATCCCGGCCGAGAACCTGCGCGCGATCGACGGCACTTCCTCGCCGATCCGCTTTCGCGCCTGTTTCACCATCTCCTACAGCCTCGCCACCCTCTCCGAGAGCTACCAGAGCTACCCGCGCGCCACCCCGCTGGTGGCGCCGGGCTGGTTCGACTGCTTCGACGCGGTGGAGATCGGCGAGGCAATCGAGCGCGGCGAGGCGCTGGCCTTTCTCGACAGCAAGGACATCCACGACGGCGTGGACCGGGTGATCGCCGTCTTTGCTGACGGGCGCGCCTATGCCTGGCAGCAACTGAACGAAAAATACGCGGAGTAAGCCCATGGCCGAGCTGCTGATCGAGCTTCTGAGCGAAGAAATCCCGGCCCGGATGCAGGCGCGCGCGGCCGATGACCTCAGGCGGCT
>JALWJU010000035.1 GCA_026997055.1 Paracoccaceae bacterium
GCGTCGATCCCGGCCCGGCCGAGGCCGCACGGGCCGAGATCGACGCCGCTTTCGCCGGCGAGACGCTCGGCGACATCCTCGCCGCCCTCGCCGCCAGCCCCTCCGATCTCGCCCGCAGCGCCGAAAAGGCCATGCGCCGCAACTCGCCCCTCTCGATGGCCTGCACCCTGCGCCTGATCCGCGCGGCCCGCGCCGCGCCCGGCGTGGCCGCCGCACTCAGGCGCGAATTCCGCTTCACCTGGCGCTCGGCGGAGCTGGGCGATTTCGTCGAGGGCATCCGCGCCGCGATCATCGACAAGGACCGCAAGCCCAAGTGGCGCCATGCCGGCCCCGAAGCCGTGACCGACGCGCAGATTGACGCTATGCTGGCCCCGCTGGGCGCCGATGAGCTGCAATTGCAGCTGCAACTGTAAAGGAACACGCCATGAAGATCGGATTTGTCGGACTGGGAAACATGGGCGCGCCGATGGCCGCCAACCTCGCCGCCGCGGGCCATGAGGTCACGGGCTACGACCCGGTCGCCCCCGCCCCCGAGGGCGTGGCCATGGCCGAAAGCGCCGCCGCCGCCGCCAGCGGCGCCGAAGTGGTCATCACCATGCTGCCCAATGGCGCGATCCTGCGCGCCGTGGCGCGCGAGATCGTCCCGGCCATGGACAGGGGCGCGGTGCTGGCCGATTGCTCCACCGTGGACGTTGAGAGCGCGCGCGAAGTGGCGGCCGAGGCCGAGGAAGCGGGCCTGCTCCCGGTCGATGCGCCGGTCTCGGGCGGCGTCACGGGTGCCGCCGCGGGCACGCTCACCTTCATGGCCGGGGGCAGCGAGGAGGCCTTTCAGCGCGTCGCGCCGCTGTTTGAAATCATGGGGCAGAAGGCCGTCCATTGCGGCGCCGCCGGGGCCGGCCAGGCCGCCAAGATCTGCAACAACATGATCCTCGGCGTCACCATGATCGCCACCTGCGAGGCCTTTGCGCTGGCCGACAAGCTCGGCCTCGACCGCCAGAAGATGTATGACGTGGTCTCCACCTCTTCGGGCTACAGCTGGACCATGAACGCCTACACCCCCGCCCCCGGCGTGGGCGCCAAGAGCCCCGCCGACAATGGCTACAAGCCCGGCTTTGCCAGCGAACTGATGCTCAAGGACCTGCGCCTGAGCCAGCAGGCCGCCGAGGCGGTGGATGCCGACACGCCGATGGGCGCGGCCGCCACCGCGCTCTATGAGCAATTCGTCGAGCGCGAAGGCGGCGCGGGCACGGATTTCTCGGCCATGCTGCCCCGGTTCGAGGCGCGCACCCGCTCCGGCCCCGCCGGCGGATGAGCTGGACCGGCGAAGACGCGGCCCTCGCCGCGCTCGACGCGCCTGCGCGCGCCACGCTCGACACACTCACGCCGCTGGACCTGCCCGCCGGCGCGGTGCTGTTTTCGCCCGGCGAGGCGGTCAAGGGCTATGTGATCGTGCTTTCGGGCCGGGTCGGGGTGCACCTGATCGGCCCCACCGGGCGCGATATCCTGCTCTACGAAGTGGCGCCGGGCCAGTCCTGCATCCAGTCCACGCTGGGCCTGTTCGGCGGCGAGGATTACACCGCCGAGGCCACGACCGAAGTGGCGACCCGGCTGGTGCTGCTGCCGCGCAGCGCCTTCTTCGACCTGCTCGACCGCTCCCCGGGTTTTCGCCGCCTGGTCTTTCAGGCCTTTGCCGGGCGGATGCAGTCGATGATGCAACTCATTGAAAACGTGTCCTTTCTGCGGGTGGAGCAGCGCCTCGCCGCGCTGCTGCTGGAGCGCGCCGACCGC
>JALWJU010000036.1 GCA_026997055.1 Paracoccaceae bacterium
CCCCCGGACCCCCCGGAGTATTTGGAGAAAGATGAAGGGATGCGGGGGCTACATCGCCTTTTTCATCCCCATGACGCGGGCGCGGGCGCGTTTGTCCTGGTCGAACAGGGCGGCGAGCTGTTCGGTCATGGCGCCGGCGAGCTGCTCGACATCGGTGATGGTGACGGCGCGCTCGTAATAGCGGGTGACGTCATGGCCGATGCCGATGGCGAGTAGTTCGACCTGCTTGCGCTTTTCGATCATGGCGATCACGTCGCGCAGGTGTTTTTCGAGGTAATTCGCGGGGTTGACCGAGAGGGTGGAGTCATCGACCGGGGCGCCGTCGGAGATGACCATGAGGATCTTGCGCGCCTCGGGGCGGCAGGCGAGGCGTCGGTGGGCCCATTCGAGGGCTTCGCCGTCGATATTTTCCTTGAGCAGGCCTTCCTTCATCATCAGCCCGAGATTGGGGCGCGCGCGCCGCCAGGGGGCGTCGGCGGATTTGTAGATGATGTGGCGCAGGTCGTTGAGGCGGCCGGGCTGCTGGGGGCGGCCGTCGGCGAGCCAGCGTTCGCGCGACTGGCCGCCCTTCCAGGCGCGGGTGGTGAAGCCGAGGATCTCGACCTTGACCTGGCAGCGCTCGAGCGTGCGCGCGAGCACGTCGGCGCAGATCGCGGCGATGGAGATGGGGCGGCCGCGCATGGAGCCGGAATTGTCGAGCAGGAGCGTGACCACGGTGTCGCGGAACTCGGTATCCTTTTCCTGCTTGAAGGAGAGCGGCGTGGTCGGGTTGGCCACCACCCGGGCGAGGCGGCCGGCATCGAGGATGCCTTCTTCGAGGTCGAATTCCCAGCTTCGGCTCTGCTGGGCCTGAAGGCGGCGCATGAGCTTGTTGGCAAGGCGTCCGACCGCGCCCTTGAGCGGCTCGAGCTGCTGGTCGAGCCAGGCGCGCAGGCGCTCGAGCTCGGCCGGATCGGCTAGCTCTTCGGCGCGGATTTCCTCGTCGAAATCGGTGGTATAGACGGTATAGTCCGGGTCCGCCTCGCTCACCGGCATGGGCGGGGGCGGCTCCATCTCGGCCTCGCCGTCGGGAAGCTCGCTTTCGTCGCCCTGCTCCATCTCGGCCATGTCGTCCATGGAGACCATGGCTTCGGAAGCGTCGTCGGTCGGCTCCTGCTCCTGCTCGGGGCTGGCCTCGGCCTGGTCCTCTTCGCTGCTTTCCTCCTCGCCCTCCTGGCTCTGCTCCTGCTGGTCCTGCTCGGCCTCGTCGGGCTCTTCCTCCTCCTCGCGGTCGGGGTCGTCGCCGAGCTGGTCGCCATAGCCGAGGTCTTCGATCACCTGGCGGGTGAAGCGGGCGAAGGCCTGCTGGTCGCTCAGGATCTCCTCGATCCCGGCAAGGGTTTTGCCGGCATTTTCGCGGATGAAGTCGCGCCAGAGGTCGAGGACATTTTGCGCCGCTTCGGGCAGGGCGCGGCCGGTGGCAAGCTCGCGCACCATGTAGCCGGCGGCCTCGGGAAGGGGGGCGCTGCGCTGGTCGGTAAGCTGGCCGAAGCCGCGCCGCTCGGCCTCGGCGCCGATCCGGGCGTCGATATTGCCGGCGGTGCCGGGCATGAGGCGCGCGCCCATGGCCTCGCAGCGGGCGGTCTCCATGGCCTCGTAAAGGTCGCGCGCCATCTGGCCCTCGGGGGCGTAGCGGGCGTGCAGGGCGGCGTCGTGAAAGCGGTGGCGCATGGCGTAGGAATCGGCGGTGCCGCGCGCCAGCAGCACTTCGTCGCGCGTCATCCGCCGCGTCACCTGCGGCCGGCG
>JALWJU010000037.1 GCA_026997055.1 Paracoccaceae bacterium
GGCGAAGGGGCGGGGGGGCTCGACCTCGCCGAAGCCATGCAGGCGCTCGCCGCGGCGGGGCTTACGCGCATCTTTTGCGAAGGCGGAGGCGCGCTCGCAGCCTCGCTCCTCGGGGCCGGGCTGGCGGACCGGCTGATCGGTTTCACTGCCGGTCTGGCGCTGGGGGCCGACGGGCGCCCCTCGCTGGGTGCGCTGGGGGTGGCGCGGCTTGCCGATGCGCCGCGGTTTTCATTGGTCGAGACCCGCGCCCTGGGCGGTGATGTGCTGCATGTCTGGGAGGCGGCCGCGGGAGGGCCTTCGGTGCCTTCGGCTCCTTCAGCGCCAGAGCGGGGCGAATGAAGCAAACAGCCCCTGCAGCTTCGAAAGCGCCCTGTTGGCCGGGCCGGGCCGTGGCAGGTTGCCGCGCTCGAGTCGGTCCACGACCACTTCGACCGGGCAGGGCTGGCCGGTGACGGGATCGAAATAGCGCGGATAGGCGATCAGGGTCGCGTGGACGAGTTGCGCGAGCGTGGGGCGGGCGGTGCGGCGTGCGGGGGGCGCGCCGAGGTCGCGGGTGAGCCCCCAGCCGGCATAGAAGGGCGCGCCGAGGGTGGTGACGGGGCGCGCGCGCAGCAGCGCCTCGAAGCCCAGGAGCGAAGTCATGGTCCAGACCTCATCGACCGCCTCGATCAGGGCGATCGGGTCGGCCTCATGGGCGGTGAAGTCGGCGGTCCCCGTGGCGTCGATCTTGCCCCGGCGCAGGCCCGCTTCCACGTCCGGGTGCGGCTTGTAGATGATCACCGCGTCGGGATTGGCGGCGCGGGTGGCCTCGAGCAGGGCGAGATTGTCGGCAATGTCGGTGCAGCCCTTGCGGATCGAGGCATCGTCCTCCACCTGGCCGGGCACCAGGATGCGCCGGCCCTCGGGCAGGTCCGGGAGCGGTGCGCGCGCAAGGTTGTATTTGCTGAGCCGGGCGGCGGTGAGCCGGGCGATCAGGGCTTCGGCGCGCCTTGTCGCGTACTCGGGCAGGGCGGGCGATGCGGCGATCAGGTGTTCGAGGCGGCTTTCGCGGCCGGGGTCGTAATAGATGCCGAGATCGTCGCTCACCAGCGACAGGGGCGGGGTCAGCTCGGCCCCGAGCCCGCGCGAGCGCAGGAAGCCGTCTTCGATGCGCAGGGTCTCGACATCGGGCGCGAAATGGGCGGGCGTGGCCTTGCCGGCCCAGACCATGAGCCTGCGGCTATCGCGGCGGGCGCGCTCCAGGGCGTGGGCCGGGTCATCCTCGAACACGGGCCGGCGCAGGCTGCCGTAAAAGCGCGTGAGCGGCGCGCGCTTCCACAGGCGCATCCCGGCGGCGACATAGCCCATGCGGTCTTCGCGCCAGGCGCGGGCCTCGGCTTCGAGATTGTCCAGCACGGTTTCGATTTCGCAGAGTTCGTCGCGGAAGGGATCGTACCAGGTGGGATAGAGGATCATCGCCGCGGCAAAGAGCTGCGCGCGGGTGAGGCGACGGGTGCGGCGCGCGAGCGGGTTTTCATCCTGCGTGAGGCCCCAGCCGGCATAGAAGGGCTGGCCGAAAACGCGCGGCCTGTGGCCGGCGATGATCGCCTCGAACCCCATGCCGGAACTGACCGTATAGACGGCGCTGGCGCTTTCGAGCAGCCGCCAGGGGCTGTGTGGGCCGGTGACGAGGCGCACGCGCTCGCTTTCGTCCTCGGGGCCGAAATGGCCGGGGCGGTGGCCGGCGGCACTCTCGGGGTGGGTCTTGATCAGCACCGGCAGGCCCGGGTTTTCCAGCTGGGCGGCGACCAGCATTTCGCGGAAGGTCGCGGCGCGCGCTCCGGCGTAGCGGATCGAGGCATCGCCGCGGGTCTGGTCGATCACCAGCACATGGGGCTTTCCGGGCAGCGGGTCGGCGAGGGTCGGGTCGAAGGCATTGTACTTGCTCAGATGCGCATCCTTCATCCGCGCCATGGCCGCGCGGGCGCGCTCGAGCAGCGGGGTGTCGTCGAGCCCGTGGCGGGCGAGGATATGTTCGAGCCGCGAGGGCTGGCGGCTGTCGAAATGCACGCCCATGTCGTCGATCAGGAGGCCCATGGGCGGGCTCTTGCCCGCGCGCCCCGGATGCAGCGAGCGCAGGAAGGCATCCTCGATGCGCACCAGCCCCACCTTCCTGCGCGCGGCCACCGCCTCGCCCCGGCGCGCGGTGGGCGCGTGGCCCCAGACGCCGACGCAATCGCCGCCCCTCCCGCCCGTGCCGGGCCGCGGCAGGCCGAGGCGGAGCTGCCAGCCGGAAAGCGCCAGGATGCGCCGGATGCGCCTCTGGGTGAGAAAGCCGCCGTTATAGACGAACAGCCGCCGGGAAGTCTCCCCCCCGGCGGCGCTGTCGGCCTCTGCCGGCCCCATGATCAGGGCGCGGGCGCCACGCCCGCGGCCAGGGCCTGCGCCGCCCGGGCGCCGGAAATGCCGCTGGTGAGGGCGGTCAGCACCTTGGTCCACTGGACATAGGGCGCTTCGGTCACATAGACCGTGTCCTGGTCGCGGATCAGGAAATCGCGTGCCATGAACATGCCGTTGGGCGCGGTCAGGTTCAGCACATAGATCATCCGCTGGGCGCCCACCAGGTCGTTGCGCCCGAGCACGGCATTGGCGATCTCGGCCGGCTCGTTGCGAAAGACGAAGACCCCGGTCGGATCCGAGGCCGAGGAGACCAGCCCGCCCACCTGGGCCAGGGCCTCGATAGCCGACAGGTTCTTGGTGTCGAA
Source organism: Paracoccaceae bacterium (assembly GCA_026997055.1). Taxonomy (GTDB): domain Bacteria; phylum Pseudomonadota; class Alphaproteobacteria; order Rhodobacterales; family Rhodobacteraceae; genus JAAEUB01. The sequence goes on from JALWJU010000037.1 coordinate 2,745, forward strand.
CTTGATACGGCTCTGGGTCCCGGTCGCCCCCAGCACCGTATAGGCGCGGCTGTCGGGCTCCACCATGATACGGTCGCCGGCGCGAAGCGCGATGTCGGTGCGCGGATTGTCGAACAGGTCCGAATACCAGATCGCGCCGGTTCTGGCGCCGCGCACCACATGCACCCGCGCCACTTCCGGCAGGATGGTGACGCCGCCTGCCTTGGCCAGCATGGCGCTCAGGGTGCGCGTCGGGCGCTCGATCGGATAGACCCCCTGGGCGCCTACCGCTCCGGTGATGGAGACCGTGGCTCCGTCGCCGGCCAGGCGCTGGACCATGACCTGGGGGTCGGGGGTCTGGGTCTCGAGTTTCTCGGTGATGATCCGGCGCACCGCCTCCGGGGTGTTGCCGGCGGCATGGATGCGCCCGGCATAGGGGATGAAGATGAAGCCTGCGCCATCCACCTGCACCTCGGTGAGCGTTGCCGGGGCGCCGGCGGTGGTGAGGATGCCGTCCTCGACATTCTCCCAGATGGTCACGCCCAGCGTGTCGCCGGGGCGGATCGTGTCCGAGCCCAGAATGCCGGCCTTCAGGAAGCTGTCGTCGAATCCCTGGGAGGAGATGACCGCGGTGGCCCGCGTCACCCGGTCATTGACCGACACGACGAAGGCGTCTCCCTGCTCCTGAACCGAACCGCTGAAGATCTGGCGCTTGTTGGGGCCGAGCTGGGGCAGGCCGCAAGCGGCTAGCGTGCCCGCAAGGCCGAAGAGCGCCGCCCGGCGCCCCCACAGGGTTTTCTCAGAAGTCACTGCTCATGCTCCTCGTCTGCAACTCTGCCTCGGGTCGCGCCTTGCGGCGCCGTTGCTCGGGTCGCGCCTTGCGGCGCTGTTGTTTGTTTTCGCGCCTTGCGGCGCTGTTGTTTGTTTTCGCGCCTTGCGGCGCTGTTGTATATTGCCGCATGGTGCAGCGCATGCCTGTGACGCGCCGCTTGCGGGCGGTTTTCGGTCGTTCCTGACAGTTTAGACGGGTTTGCCGGTAAAATCCAGCCTCAATGAAGGGCTTCAGGTAACCAGCCGCAAGTGCTGCCGCGGCGCCGCTGTGCCGGTTTTCAGGGCGTCATAGGGGTCTTCGGCGATGAGCATCATGTCCACCACCTGACGCAGCAGGCGGCGGCGGCCGCGGGCCGAGTAGAAGCCGCCGACGATCTGCGAGGTCTCCAGCAGATAGTGACGGTAGATGCGATAGGCGCGGCTGTCGGGGCGGTGGGGGCGGGCGAAGAAATCGGGCAGGCTCTGGGTCGAGACGAATTCGGGCTTGGCATAGACCGCATCGCCGAAGACCTTGACCGGCAGGCCGCGCCAGAGCGCCTGCTGGGCGGCGGTGGAGTTGACCGTGACCGCGGAGCGGGCGTGGTCGAGCAGGCGGGCGAGCTTGCCGCCGGGTACATAGTGGACCCGCGCGCCGATCCCGTGGCGGCTGGCGAGGCGGGCGATCTCGCGCTCCAGGTTGACGCGGCCATCCTCGAGCGGGTGGGCCTTGAACACCAGGTGGTGGTGCGGCGCGGCGCCGGCGGCGAATCCCTCGATCACCAGGGCCAGGAAGTCGGTCATGCTGTCGAAGGGCGAATGCATCTGAAACGAGCTGTCATGCTCCAGCTGCAGCAGCACCAGGTGATAGGGAAAGCCCCCGTTGCGGATCCGCCAGGAGGCCCGCGCCCGCCGTCCGGCACGCACCGGCATGAAGAGCAGGCGCTTGAGATACAGGGCGAATTCCCGCGAAACGGGGCGGTCCCGGTGGGGGCGGAAATGGCGGTATTTCCGGTTCAGAAACATCACGAACCAGTGATACAGCGCCCCGTAGAAGACATGCTGGCGCATGTCGCCCCAGCGCGCCGGGGCCTCGGGCAGGTCCGGCTCGGCATCCTGCAGCGCCTGGTGCATCTCGGCCACGCTCATCTGCATCAGGCGCGAATTGCCGTTCGAGCCGCCGCGCTCGTAGGTCACCCAGTAGGGGCGCAGATAGCCCTCCTCGAAGACATGCACCCGTACGCCCCGTGCCCGTGCCGCCTCGACCGCCCGGGCATGGATCGGCCGGGTGTCGCCATAGAGAACCAGATCGGTGATCTCCCTTTCGCGCAGCAATGCCTCGATGCGCCCGGGCCAGGCCTCGGGGGGATCCCTGAAGGGGATGTAGCTTGCCCTGTCGCGCCAGAAGACCTGATCGCCGCGGTTGAAGCCCACCCGCCAGACCTGCGCCCCCGAGGCGCGAAGCATCCGCCCCAGCTGCCAGAAAAAAGGCCCGTGCGGCCCCTGCAGAAACAGCACCCGCCTGCCCCTGCCGGTAACATGTCGCCCTTCTGCTCTCATTTCGTCCTCATTTCGCCCACACGGAGGCGACTCGCATTCATTCATGGGTTTTCTGGTCGATAATCCTTTATAAAAGGTGTTTCTGGCCATTTTGTGACGCAGCCCGCCGGCAGGAAGGCCGACCTGGCGATTCCTGCCGCCGAGGCCGATTTTCCGCAACTTGCTGCAAGGATCGCCTCCCGCCCCGGCCTTGGCAAGAGCGCTGCCAGCGGCTAAAGCTGGAGCGAGCGAGGAGGTAGCATGTTTACCGGCATCATCACCGACATCGGCGAGATTCAGGCCGTCAGCCGTGCGCAGGGCGACATGCGCGCGCGCATCCGTACCGGCTACGACACGCGCAGCATCGAGCTCGGGGCGTCGATCGCCGCGGACGGGGTATGCCTGACCGTGGTGGCCCTGGGCGATGACTGGTACGAGGTCGATATTTCCGGCGAAACCCTGTCGAAGACCAATCTCGGCGAATGGGCCGCGGGACGCCGGGTCAATCTGGAGCGCGCGCTCCGGGTGGGAGACGAACTGGGCGGGCATATCGTGTCGGGCCATGTGGACGGGGTGGCGGAGGTGACGGGGCTCGAGCGCGAGGGCGACAGCTTGCGCGTCACCCTCGAGGCGCCGCCGGAACTGGCCCGCTTCATCGCCCCCAAGGGCTCGGTGGCGCTCAACGGCACTTCGCTGACGGTGAACGAGGTGGCCGGCACCCGCTTCGGCGTCAATCTCATCGCCCATACCCGGGCAGTGACCAACTGGGGGGCGGTGGCCCCGGCTGCACGGGTCAATCTGGAGGTGGACATGCTGGCCCGTTATGTGGCGCGCCTGCAGGAGACGCAGCCTTCGTGAGCGCGGGCATTGCGGGGGCGGCGCCGGCGGGAGCGGCGCCGGCGGGGGCCGGAGCGCTGAAGCGCCGGGAGGAATGCGGGCAATGCGGGCCGGGAGGATTTCGCAAGGCGGCGGTGACGGGGCGGGCGAAGAGCGATTCTGCCGCATGAAGCCATTTTCGCCCTGGCGGCGTAGGAGGGCGGCTTTCCACGGAAAGATCAGGGGCTGCGCGCTCAGCCGCTGGAAAAGCGCAGGAAGGCCCAGGCGCCGGCGAGGGTGACCGGCAGGTTGACCAGGGACAGGACGATACGCAGGGCACGGGGAAAGCCGGGGCTGGGCAGGACGAGGCCCGCCGCCAGGCCGATGGCGCCGACGATGGCGGCGTTCAGACAGGGGGCGCCGGGGGCGGCGTGCCAGGCGGTCACGGCCCCCGACAGCAGCGCGATCGTCAGCGACAGAACCGCCAGCTGCGCCTGCAGGGCGGGGCCGTGCAACTGCGCCTGGAAGCGGGCCTCGGCCTCCTCTTCGCTTTCGCCGCTTCGGGCCCGGCTGTCCGCGGCCACGGCCGCACCGAGGACCAGGCCCACGAGGCCGCTGAGCACGATGGCCACGGCCAGCCCCAGCATCACCGACATGAGATTCAATCCGAACAATGGTCTGACCGCCGTCCTTGATTCGTTTCCCTGACGGCTCCTGACTTAAACCGTTTCGCGGGGAACTTGAAACGGAGTCTTGCCGGCGGGCAGAAGCCCGGGAGGCTCCCGCGCGCCGGGGACCGGACCCCGCCCGGGGTCGGCCGAAAGGCTTCACATCCCGGCCTGGCTGCGCGACAGGGCGGCGACCCCGGTGCGGGCGATTTCGCTGAGCCCGAGCGGGCGCATGAGCTCGGCGAAGGCGTCGATCTTTTCCGGGGTGCCGGTGATCTCGAAGGTGAAGCTCTCGAGCGTCGAATCCACCACATTGGCGCGGAAGATGTCCGCGAGGCGCAGCGCCTCGACGCGCTTTTCGCCGGTGCCGGCGACCTTGAGCAGGGCCAGTTCGCGCTCCACCGCGCGCCCCTCCACGGTCAGGTCGTGGACCTCGTGCACCGGCACGATGCGGCCCAGCTGGGCCTTGATCTGCTCGATCACGGCGGGCGTGCCGGTGGTAACGATGGTGATGCGGCTCTGGTGGCCCAGGTGGTCGATTTCGGCGACCGTCAGGCTGTCGATATTGTAGCCGCGCCCGGAAAACAGGCCGATCACGCGCGCGAGCACCCCGGCCTCGTTATCGACGATCACGGCGAGCGTGTGGCTTTCGAGCCCCTCGGCGTGGGGGTCGCGCAGGTTGTAGGCGGATTTCGAGGACGTGCCTTTCTTGAGACGTAGTGCAGACATGTCAGGCCCTCCTAAACCAAAGTCGCGCCGGAGGAGCCGATGGCGCCTTCGGTCGAGTCATCGCCCATCAGCATCTCGTTATGCGGGGCGCCGGACGGGATCATCGGGTAGCAGTTTTCGTGCCGCTCCACCAGCACGTCGAGGATGAACGGGCCGTCGTGCTCGAGCATTTCCCGGATCGCCTCGTCAAGCTCGGCCGGGTCGCTGACCGCGCGGCCCTTGCAGCCGAACGCCTCGGCGAGCTTCACGAAATCGGGCAGGCTCTCGGACCAGCTTTGCGAGTAGCGCCCGCCATGCAGGAGGTCCTGCCACTGGCGGACCATGCCGAGGCGCTCGTTGTTGAGGATGAACTGCTTGATCGGCAGGCGGAACTGCACCGCGGTGGCCATTTCCTGCATGTTCATCTGGAAGCTGGCTTCGCCGGCGACATTGATCACGGTGGCCTCCGGGTGCGCCATCTGCACCCCGATCGAGGCCGGCAGGCCGTAGCCCATCGTGCCCAAGCCGCCGGAAGTCATCAGCCGGTTCGGCTCCTCGAAGCCCATGAACTGCGCCGCCCACATCTGGTGCTGGCCGACCTCGGTGGTGATGTAGCGGTCGCGCCCCTTGGTGAGCGCTTCGAGGCGCTGGATCGCGTGCTGGGGCTTGATGGTGCTGTCGCTCTGCCGATAGGCGAGGCAATCGACGGCGCGCCACTTGTCGATCTGCTCCCACCAGCGCGCAAGCGCCTCCTTGTTGACCTTGCGCCCGCGCGCCTTCCAGATCCGCAGCAGGTCTTCGAGCACATGGGCCACATCGCCGGTGATGGGGATGTCCACATGGATCACCTTGTTGATCGAGGAGGGGTCGATGTCGA
>JALWJU010000038.1 GCA_026997055.1 Paracoccaceae bacterium
CCCCATCCCCTCGGCCTGTTCGGCCAGCCAGCGGCAGAGATTGGCCATGGAGACGATGTATTTGCCGTGGTTCGACATGAGCGGCGGCATCAGGAAATTGGGGATGCGCAGCCCGCCGCCGCTGCCGAGCATGTAGAATTCGTCGCGCCTGACCGGCACGCTGACCGGCGCGCCCTTTTCCTTCCAGTCCGGGATCAGCCGGTCGAGCCCGCTGGTGTCGAGCACCGCGCCCGAGAGGATATGCGCGCCCACCTCCGAGCCCTTTTCCAGCACCACCACCATCAGGTCCGGGTCGAGCTGCTTGAGCCTTATCGCCGCCGAAAGCCCCGCCGGCCCCGCGCCGACGATCACCACGTCCACATCCATCGCTTCGCGTTCAACCTGGCTCATCGCGCCCTCGCCCTCCGCCTGATCTTCGCCCGAGGGTTACAAGCGCGCCCCGCCCCGGTCAATCGGAACCATGCGTCAGGTCGCGCTTTCTCAGCCAGAGCCAGAGGGCGAGCACCGCCAGCGCCGAGAAATAGCCATCGACCGCATAGTGCCAGCCGAGAAAGACCGAGAGGAAGATATAGACCGCCACAAGCGCCACGCTCAGCGGCATGAGCCAGCGCGCGCGTTCGTAGAGATAGAGCGCAAACATGGTGGCGATGCCGATATGCACGCTGGGAAAGGCCGAGATGCCCGAGCCCGCCTCCCTGGCGCCGCTCCGATAGGCCTGCCAGAGCCGCTCCTGCAGCGCCCCCACGCCGCTGTCGGCAATGCCGATCCGCTTCAGCGCCTCGGTGAGGGCCGAGAAGGTCTCGCCCCCCAGCAGGCGGTCGTAATAGACCGGCCCCGCCGACATGAAGGCGAGCGCCACCACGTTGCCCAGCCCGATCCAGGCGAAGAACCAGATCAGCATGAATCGCCGCTGACGCGCCTCGTCGCCGTCGAACAGGATCAGCAGCACCGGGGCAAACATCGCCGGCACCAGCCAGGCGCGGAAATAGACCAGGTTCGCCAGCCCGAGGTCGATCCGGTCCGCGATCAGGTGGGTCAGCCGCCAGGGATCCGTGCCCAGATGCAGCAGCCGGTCAAGCCGCGCCATCAGCGGATCGGCCCAGAAGCCCACCGCGAAGGGCAGCGAATTCTTCAGCATGGTAAAGGTGAGAAAGAACAGCATGCACAGAAATACCGCCAGCACCGCCCGCGGCAGGCGTGCCAGCAGTTCGCGCCAGGGGATCAGCAGGAACAGCAGCGCGATAAAGGGGATCACCCACCAGGCCAGGTACACGAACAGCGCCATCGAGCCCGGCAGCTTCGAGAAGATGCCGCGCAGCAGGTCGGCCGGGTTGTCGCGAAAGATGGCGACGAAAAGCCCGCCCGCCAGCAGGTAGAGGAGTGTCGCGCGTAACAACAATGCCATTGCAAACTGCTCGTTTTTGCTTTTCTTTTGGGGCAACCTAACGGATGGGCATTGACTTGCCTACCGTCAATGCCAAATGGCGGCATGTGCATGAGGGAAACCCGGGACCGCGGTTCGCCCTGTCCGCCACAACGAACAAAAGGCTGTCATGGAAAAGATACCGCTGACCCGCGCCGGATATGACGCGCTGAACGAGGAACTGAAACAGCTCAAGACCGTCGAGCGCCCGGCGGTGATCCGGGCGATCGCCGAGGCGCGCGAGCATGGCGACCTGTCGGAGAATGCCGAATACCACGCCGCGCGCGAGAAGCAGAGCTTCATCGAGGGCCGGGTGAAGGAACTCGAGGGCATCCTGGCGCTCGCCGAGGTGATCG
>JALWJU010000039.1 GCA_026997055.1 Paracoccaceae bacterium
GGTCTATACGCCGAACATGATGAGGTAGCGCATGCGTCGGTCAGCTGCGGAGCGTCGACAGGAGGGACAGCAGAAGGAGCGCTGCCATCGTGTAGTTGAACAGCGCAAGGCGCGCGGGGTTGCTCAGTAGCCTGCGGATGAAGCTGCCTGCCAGCGTCCATGTCGCGGTGATGAACGGGGACATCGCCCCGAATATGAAGGCCGCCATTAGGATGCCAAACATGTCGCCATCGGGAACAAAAGCCGCGATGGCAGAGGTGGCGATGGTCCACGCCTTTGGGTTCACCCACTGAAAGGCGGCCGCCTGGAGAAAGCCCAGGGGGCGGCCTGAAGCCCCATCCTCGCTCGGCGCGCTTGCCGTGGCGATCTTCCATGCAAGCCACAACAGGTAGGCGATGCTGACAGCCTTGAGAATGCCATAGAGCCCGGGAAACGCGGCAAAGACCTGCATGAGGCCGGTGCCTACCAGCAGCAACATGACCGCGAAACCGAAGGCAATACCCAGGATATGGGGCACCGTTCGAACGAGGCCGAAATTCGTGCCGGACGCCATGACCATCAGGTTGTTCGGCCCCGGCGTGGCCGAAGCCACGAAGGCAAACATCACGAATGCGGAAAAGAAACCCTCTTGCATTCCACAAAGGTAATGAATGCTGACCCATCAGGCAAGCCGGTTCATCTGGCGGGTCACGCACCCCAGGCAGGAAACGGCGGGTCTATACGCCGAACATCATGAGGTAAGCGATGACCCTTGCAGAGATGCAGGCGCAGCTCGACGCGCTGCTGGCGGCCCGGTTCCGGGGCATCCGGTCGGTGAGCTACGAGGGGAAGACCGTGACCTATGGCAGTGATGCCGAGATGGCGCACGCCATTGCCGATCTGGAAGCGCGCATCGCCACCGAAACCGGCACAACGGCCAACCGCCGCGTGACCCGCGTCACTGCTTCCAAGGGTCTCTGAAATGGCGGTGATGGCAGGCCTGCGCAGGCGGATCGGGGCCTTCATCGGCGGCTTCGAGGCCGGGCTGCAGGGCCGGCGGCTCATGCGCTTCCAGGCGAGCCGCGCGCACGTCAACACGCTGATCGCCCAGGCGGGGCCGACGATCACCGCCCGCGCCCGCTGGCTGGTGCGCAACAACGGCTATGCGCTGAATGCACTCGAAAGCTGGACCGGCAACGCAGTGGGCGACGGCGTCAAGCCGACCTCGAAGGTGGAGGACGAAGCCCGAAAATCGGCAATCCAGTCCCTCTGGCAGGAATGGGTGGCGGAGGCGGATGCCGAGGGGTTGACCGATTTCTACGGGCTGCAGCGCCGCGCCGCGCGGGAGCTGTTTCTGGCCGGCGAGGTGTTCTTCCGCTTTCGCCCGCGCCGGCCGGAGGACGGTCTGTCGGTTCCCCTGCAACTGCAGATGATCCCCTCGGAAATGCTGCCGCTCGATGACAACCGCGACCTGCCCGGCGGCGGGATGATCCGGCAGGGGGTGGAGTTCGACCCCATCGGCCGGCGCGTGGCCTACCACTTCCTGCGCCGTCATCCGGGGGATGTGACGGAAACCGGGCAAGCCGGCGAACAGGTGCGCGTGCCGGCCTCCGAGGTCATCCACGTCATCGACCCGGTCGAGGCCGGCCAGGTGCGGGGCGTCTCGCGCTTCGCACCCGCCATCGTCAAGCTGTTCTTCCTCGACCAGTACGACGATGCCGAGCTCGAGCGGAAGAAGGTCAGCTCGATGTTTGCCCTGTTCGTGACCTCGCCGCAGGTGGATGCACCGCTGGACTCGCCCGACGAGCCGCTCGCGGTGGAGCCCGGACAGGTGGTGCGGCTCGATCCGGGCGAAGCCATCGACACGCCCTCGCCGCCTGACAGCGGCCCGACCTACGAGCCGTTCCAGTACCGGACCCTGCTGCAGGTGTCAGCCGCGCTGGGCGTGCCGTATTCCTATGTCAGCAACGATCTCGCCAAGGCCAACTTCGCCAACTCGCGCCTCTCCATCATCGAGTTCCGCCGGAGGCTCTCGGCCTGGCAGCACCGGGTTCTGATCCACCAGCTGTGCAAGCCGGTCTGGGCGCGGTGGATGGACACCGCAGTGGTGGCAGGCGCGCTGGATCTGCCGGATTACGCCGCCAACCGCCGCGCCTGGCTGAAGGCCGAGTGGCTGCCGCCCAAATGGGACTGGGTCGATCCGTTGAAGGACATCTCGGCCGAAGTCGCCGAGATCGAGGCGGGTCTCAAGAGCCGGTCCATGGCGATGGCGCAGCGCGGGTATGACGCTGACCGGGTGGATGCGGAGATCGCCGCCGACCGCGCGCGCGAGGCGAAATACGGCCTCGACTTCCGCCGCCCCGGCTCGCCGGCGCAGGGGGCCGCACAGCTTGTCGATACGCCGAGCGATACACCGGCCGACACCACGGAAACCACAAACCCATGACCCGAACCGACCTGCTTGCCCGCCGGCTGGCTGCCCGCCCGTTGGCGCTGGCCCCGCGCGCCGTCGAGGCGCTTCTGGGCGAAACCCCGGCGCTACAAGCCAGTGGCACCGGCTGGCAGATGACCGAGGACGGCATCGGGCATCTGCCCATACTCGGTCCGCTGGTGCAGCGCGGTGACTGGCTGACCGGGCTGTTCGGGATCATGAGCTACGACGACATCGCGGCGGCGGCCGAGGCGGCCTTCACCGACCCCGGCACACGCGCGGTGCTGATGGAAATCGACAGCCCCGGCGGCGAGGTGGCCGGGCTGTTCGATCTCGTCGATCGCCTGGAGGCACTGAAGATGGACACCGGCAAGCCGCTTTGGGCCATTGCCCGGGAACAGGCGCTGTCGGCGGGTTATGCGATTGCTTCGGTGGCGGATCGGTTGCTTGTCACGCAAACCGGCGAGGTGGGCTCGGTCGGCGTCATTGCCGTGCACGTGGACCAGAGCGCCCAGGACCAGAAAAATGGGCAAAAGTACACCCTGATCCATGCCGGGGCGAAGAAGGTGGACGGCAACCCGCACATTCCGCTCTCGCCCGAGGCGCTGGCCAGCATCCAGGCCGACGTCGACGATCTCTACGCCCGGCTTGTCGCCCGGGTGGCCCGCGCGCGGGGGATGAGCCCCGAGGCCATCGCCGCCACCGAGGCCGCCATCTACCGCGGGCAACACGCCATCGCGGCCGGGCTGGCCGACGGCATCGCCACGCTGGAAGGCGCGCATGCCGCGCTGCTGGCCGCGCTTGATACCCCACCACTCACCACACGCAAAACCCTTGAAACGGAAAGGATCGACACCATGGCAGTGAAAGGCAAACCGGATGCGAAACCGGCGGCGCAGGAAACAACGGAGGCGGGAACGGTTGCGCCCGAGATGGGGGCGACGCCCGAGGCAACTGCCCCGGTCGAGGAAACGACCCCCGTTCAGGCCGTGACGCCCGCGCCTCTGCCGACCACGGCGAAACCCGACCCGGCCGAGCAGATCCGCGAACAGGCCGCAGAGATTGCCGAGATCGCGGCCCAGGCCTCGCGGCTCGGGCTGACCATCGATGCGGCCGAGGCCGTCCGCGCCGGCACCTCCCCCGATGCCCTGCGCCGGGCCGTGCTCGAGCAGCTGGCGAAGACCACCGATGCCACCATCGTCGCCTCCATCGCCCCGCCCACGGCCGAGCCCGCGCCGACCGAAAGCCCTCTGATCGCGGCAGCAAAAGCTGCTGCCGCAAACGCCACCTCCTGATGAAGGACCCCCACCATGCCCGTTCTCACCCAGCCGCCCTCGATGGGCGATCTCCTCAAGTACGAGGAGAACCCCGACTACTGCCGCGAAACCGTGACGCTCCTGGCCGGCACCGATTACCCCCTCGGCGCCGTGCTTGGAAAGATCACCGCCAGCGGAAAGTACAAGCTCTCGCCCGATACCGGCACCGACGGGTCCGAGGTTGCCGTCGCGGTGCTGATCGAGGCCGTCGACGCCACGGCCGCCGATGCCACGGGTCTGATCGTGGCGCGCGGGCCGGTGATAGTCTCGAAGGCGCAGCTCAACTTTGACGCCACCGTCGGCACCGCCGCCAAGATCGCCACCAAGGAAGGCCAGCTGGCCGCCGCCGGGATCGTGCCGCGCGATGCGGCCTGATCCATCCCCCATTCCCATCCGGAGAAAATCTGATGCCTGCCATCATCAACCCGTTCGACGCGGGCGGATATTCCCTCGCGGAAATGACCCGCGCCATCAACATCCTGCCCAACATCTACACCCGCCTCGGCCAGCTCGGCCTGTTCCGCTTCGAGGGCATCACCCAGCGCACGGTCGTGATCGAGGCCCGCGAGGGCGTGCTGTCGCTGCTGCCCTCGGTGCCGCTGGGCGCCCCGGCTACCGTCGGCACCCGCGAGGGCCGCACCATGCGCTCCTTCGCGGTGCCGTGGATCCCGCATAACGACGTGATCCTGCCGGCCGACATCCAGGGGGTGCGGGCGATCGGCTCGGGCAACGATGCCGACCCGCTGGTTGCCGTCATGACCCGCAAGCTGACCCTGATGCGCAACAAGCACGCCCAGACCCGCGAGTACATGGAGATCAATGCGCTCAGGGGCATCGTCAAGGATGGGGCCGGGACCACGCTCTATGACTACTTCACCGAGTTCGGCATCACCCGGCAGGAGACCGACTTCGTCCTTGGCACCGCCGGGACCAAGGTGCAGCAGAAGGTGCGCGCCGTCCTGCGCCAGATCGAGACGGAACTCAAGGGCGAGACCATGACCGGCGTGCGTGCCCTTGTCAGCCCCGAGTTCTTCGACAAGCTGATCGGGCATGCGACTGTCGAGACCGCCTACCAGTACTACGCCTCCGGCGCCCAGCCGCTCCGCGAGGACATGCGCCGCGCCTTCCCCTTTGCCGGCATCCTGTTCGAGGAATACAACGCCTCCGTCACGCTCTCGAACGGCACCACCGAGCGGCTGATCCCGGCGGGTGAGGGTATTGCCTTCCCCATGGGCACCATCGACACCTTCACCACCTACGGCGCGCCGGCCAATCTGATCGAAACCGCCAACACGGTCGGGCTGGAACTCTATGCCCGCCAGATGACGCGCGAGCGCGGCGACGGCATCGATCTGTTGACCGAAGCCTCGATCCTGCCGGTCAACAAGCGCCCGGCACTGGCCGTGCGGCTGTTCTCCTCGAACTGATGACGGCCTTCGCTGCGGCCCTGGATGCGTTGTTCCAGGATATCAACATGGCGGTGGATGCGACCTGGTATCCGGCCGGTGGTGCGCCCGTGCCCGTCCGGGTGATCCGCAAGGCGCCGGACGAGGTCACAGCATTCGGCGCGGCGCAGATCCTGTCGGAAACCACGCTGGTCGATGCGCGTGTCTCCGAGATGGCGAACCCCAGGCCCGGCGATGGCATCTCCATCGGAGCCGAGAACTTCACCATCCAGGGCGAGCCGAAGCGGGACCGGGATCGGCTTCTCTGGACCCTGGAACTGGTGCCGGCGTGAAGCTGAAGATCGACTTCGAGCCTGATCTGGTGGCCATGCTGCAGGAAGAGGTCAGGGCCGGCGAGCGGGCCGTGAAGGCGGCGATGGCCGAGGCCGGAGGGGACCTGAAACAGGCCTGGCGCCGGCAGATCATCGGCGCCGGTCTCGGCCACCGCCTGCCGCGCACGATCAGGAACCGGACCTACCCGCAGCACACCGACAGCCTCGATGCTGCCGCCTTGGTCTGGTCGAACGCCCCCGAGATCGTCTCGGCCCATGATCGCGGCGTGCTGATCCGCTCCAAGGCAGGCTTCTGGCTGGCGATCCCGCTGCCGGCCGCCGGCAAGGGGCGTGGCGGCGCGCGCCTGACGCCGGGAGAGTGGGAGAAACGGCGCGGCATGCGCCTGCGCTTCGTCTACCGCCGGCGCGGGCCATCCTTGTTGGTCGCGGACGGCCGGCTGAATACTCGGGGCCTCGGTGTCGCCTCCCGCTCCAAGACCGGCCGAGGCCGCGCCACCGTGCCGATCTTCCTGCTGGTCCCGCAAGTCAGGCTGCCGAAGCGGCTGGATCTCGACCGGGACGCCGAGCGGGCGCTCGACAGCGTGCCGGGGTTGATCGTGGCGAACTGGCTTGAAACCCGCCTCTGAAGCCGATGCTCGACAGCTCCCTTCGATTGGCATATATTGCCAATGAAGGAGAATACGCCATGGCCACGAGAAACGTCGTCCTCACCGAAAGCCAGTCCGCGCTGGTCGATCGCCTGGTCGCCTCGGGGCGCTACCAGAACGCCAGCGAGGCCCTGCGCGCGGGGCTGCGGCTTCTGGAAAGTGAGGAAGCGCAGCTCGATGCCCTGCGCGCGCGGCTCGAGGTCGGCCTGGACCAGGCCCGGCGCGGCGAACTTGCCGAGGGCTCGGGTGAAGACGCCATCCGGCGGGCCTTCCGCACCGCGCGGTCCGCTCGGTGAGCGGCAAGCCCTGGCGCCTGACGCGGGCAGCCGAGGCGTCGCTCGTCGATATCGCGCTCTGGACGTTCACGACATTCGGCCCCCGGCAGGCCGAGGCCTATGAAGCCGACCTGATCGGGCGCTGCGAGGCGATCGCGCGGGGCGAGGCATCATGGCAAAGCTGCAGCAAGGTCATTGATCCGCGCCTGCCCGAAGATCTGCGCTTCACCGGCTGCGGCGAGCATCTGATCGTGTTCGTGGATGAGCCCGACCGGGTGATCATCATCGATTTCCTGCACGGCCGGCGCGATCTGCCTGCGCGGCTGACGGATATCGTGAGGCGCGGGACCGAAAGCGGATCCTGACATCCTCTATCCAGGGCGGGGCAGTCACGGAACCGCCCTCAATAGCCCGCCTCCCGTTGATGCCGAACGGCAAGGATGACGGCGTCCTCGCCATCGAAACGGTAGAGCGCGACATAGCCGCTGTCGCCGAAGCTGATCAGCCATTCGCGGAATTCCGGCTCCATGTTCTCGACCGGGCGGCCGACCTGCGGCTGGTCAGCCAGCAGGTTCAACCCCTCGCGGATCGCACGCACGGCTCGGCGCGCGGCCAGCGGGTTCCTGTCTTTCAGGAAGTCGTGCAGCCGTGCGACGTCGGCAAGCGCAGCCGGCGTCCAGATCACTCGTGGCATTCAGGGGCCTTTGCCTCTTCGCCCTCTTCCAGCCGGGCCAGCCAGGCATCGGCCTCGTCATGGGAAACGTGAAGACCGGTTTCCTGGTATTCGGCCCAGGCGTTCAGGGCATCTTGGCGCAGGGCCTCGCGCTTTTCCTCTTGCTCGACAAACTGTTCGATTGCCTTGCGCATCAGCCAGTGGGTGGAGCGGTCGCGCGCCTCGGCCAGGTGCTGCAGGCGGTCGCGCATGTCCTGGTCGAGCTTGACGGCGATTGGTCTGATGGCGCCCATGTGAAGAATCTCCGGTAGTATCCATAGGTAATACCTAGCACGATCATCTGCCGAATGAAAGGCCGATGCGGAAACCATGCCCACCCCCCGCGAAACCATCCTGCAGGCTCTGCTTGCGGCCTTGCAAACCCTGCCCGCCACCGTCCTGCGCGGCGACGTGCTGCCCGAGCGCGTGCCGGCCGGGGGCCTGCTGATCCTGCGCGATGGCGAGCCGGGAGAGCCGGAGGTGACGCTGTCGCCGCTGCGCTACCACTATGAGCACCGGGCGGAACTCGAGGTGGTCGTGCAAGGCAAGGCGTCAGCCGATCGGGATGCGGCGTTTGATGTGCTGACCTCAGCCATCGGCACGGCGCTTGCCGCCGACCGAACGCTGGGTGGCCTCTGTGACTGGGTGGAGGCCGAAGCGCCGCGCCCCGTGGATCTACCCGTAGAGGGCGGACAGGCGCTGAAGGCGGCGGTCGTGCCGGTAGTGCTTCATTACTCGACTGCAGATCCGCTTTTCTGATCCAAGACAAACCGAAAGGACAAACCCATGTCCCGTGCCCAAGGCGCGCGGTCGCAGCTGGCGGCCGCGTTCGAGACGACTTACGGCACCGCACCCACCAGCGGCTTCATGCAGATGCCCTTCGCCAGCGCTGTGAACCGGCATGCAAAATTGACCCCTGTATTGGGGTAATCGGCGTCCAAAAGTGACCCCCCTGATATTTTGGATCAGAAGCCTTCTCAAAGGATTGAGGAGGCGAGTTGGGGATGTTGGTCGTGG
>JALWJU010000040.1 GCA_026997055.1 Paracoccaceae bacterium
GCTGATGGTGGCGGTGGTAAGCGCGCCGGTGGCCTCGGAAAAGGTGCCGGAAGTGGAGCAGGTCCTGTCGGCCGGGGCGGCGGCGCTGAGCCTGCTCAATGCCGCCCTTGCCATGGGCTGGGGGGCCAACTGGCTCAGCGGCTGGCCGGCCCATGACCGGGAATTCGTCGAGCAGGGGCTGGGGCTGGCGGCGCATGAGAGCATCGCCGCCTTCATGGTGATCGGGCGCGAGACCAGGGTGCCCCCGGAGCGCCCGCGCCCGGACATGGCGGCCAAGGTCAGCTGGGTCGGAGCATGAGCCGCTTCGCCGTGATCCCCGGCGCGCTCGGGGATGCCCTGCGCCAGCTGCCGAGCGCCGCCTTTCTCCGGCCGCTTGCCGGGGCGCTGCTGGTGACGCTGGTGCTGACCGGGCCGTTTCTGGCGCTGTTTGCCGCCATTGCCTGGCTGGTGGAGCTGGTGACGCCGGCGAGCCTCTCGCTGCCGTGGCTTGGGGAGGTGAGCTTTCTGGGCGTGTTCACGCAGGGGCTGGTCTCGAAAACCTCGTGGATATTCTGGACCTATGTGATGGCGCCGGTGGCGATTGCGGTGATGGGGCTGTTTCTGGAAAGCGTGGTGGAGGCGGTGGAGGCGCGCCACTATCCGGCGCTGGCCCGGGTGCGGGCGCGCTCGCTTCGGGAGATGCTGGGCTATTCGGTCAGATTCTTCCTGATGATGCTGGCGGTGAGCCTGGCCGCGCTCATCGCCTCGCTCTTCGCGGGATTCCTGGCGCCGGTGGTGTTCGTCGCCGCCAACGGCTACCTGATCGGGCGCGAATATTACGAGACCGTGGCCCTGCGCCGCCTCGACGAGGGCGAGGCCAGGCGCCGGGTCAGGGCGAACCTGCCGGTGCTCTGGGTGCTGGGGGCGATGCTGGCGCTGGCGCTGAACCTGCCCTGGGTCAATCTCGTGGTGCCGCTGGTGGGGGTGGCGGCCTTTACCCACCTGTATCACCGGCTGGGGTGATGACAGGCGCGTGGTTCACGGGTCTGTGCCCGGCATGTCGTCCATGAATCCGTACCAGTCGAAGCCGCGCACGGTGATGAGGCCGGAGAGGATCGCCCACATTTCCAGCGCCCAGAGCACCACGGTGATGGCGGTGACGATCAGCATGGTGCGCCCCAGGCGGAAATCGGCCGGCGCGCCCGCATGGGTGCCCTCGACGATCTCGCCCTCGTCGCCCTGGGTGCGCAGGCGGACCGGCAGGACCAGGAACATCACCAGGAACCAGGTGACGGCGAACAGGACGATGGCCGAGGTGATCGACATCAGGCCTGCTCCAGTTCGATCAGGGTGCCGGTGAAGTCCTTCGGGTGCAGGAACAGGACCGGCTTGCCATGGGCGCCGATCTTCGGTTCGCCCGTGCCCAGAACCCGCGCGCCGTTCGCCAGCAGCCGGTCGCGCGCCGCAAGGATATCCTCGACCTCGTAGCAGATGTGGTGGATGCCCCCCGAAGGGTTCTTCTCCAGAAAGCCGGCGATCGGGCTGTCGGTGCCCAGCGGGTGCAGCAGTTCGACCTTGGTATTGGGCAGGGTGACGAAGACCACCGTAACCCCGTGCGCGGGCTCTTCCTGGGGCGCGCCCACATCGGCGCCGAGCGTGTCGCGGTAGAGCGTGGCGGCGGCGGCAAGGTCGGGCACGGCGATGGCGACATGGTTCAGGCGTCCGATCATGTGGGTCTCCTCCCGGGGCGTTTCTCCTGCTCTTATGCCGGGGCCGGGGGGCGGGGGCAAGGG
>JALWJU010000041.1 GCA_026997055.1 Paracoccaceae bacterium
CTTTTCCGCCCTGCCGGCGCTGCGCTCTTGCATGTGCGCCCAGCCCGTGTATAAGCAGCCCCGGCCTGCACAGCACTGCAACGCGTCGCCCCTCGTGGCCGGGTCGTGCAGGCTCAGACCCCCGGCCTTTGAAGCGCGCCGAAAAGACAGGAGACAGCATGCCGCTTTACGAGCATGTCATGATTGCGCGTCAGGATCTCTCCAACGCGCAGGCCGAAGGCCTGATCGAACATTTCGCCACCATCCTCGCCGACAATGGCGGCAAGCTCGTGGACAGCGAGTATTGGGGGCTGAAGACCATGGCCTACAAGATCAACAAGAACCGCAAGGGGCATTATGCCTTCATGCGTACCGATGCGCCGGCGCCGGCGGTGCAGGAAATGGAGCGCCTGATGCGGCTGCATGACGACGTGATGCGGGTGCTCACCGTCAAGGTGGACAAGCACGAGGAAGGCCCCTCGGTGATGATGCAGAAACGCGAAGAGCGCGGCGACCGCCGCCCGCGCCGCTGATTGAAAGGGAGCCAAACCATGGCCAGCAAACCATTTTTCCGCCGCCGCAAGGTCTGCCCCTTCTCCGGCGACAACGCGCCGAAGATCGACTACAAGGACACCCGCCTGCTTCAGCGCTACATCTCCGAGCGCGGCAAGATCGTGCCCTCGCGCATCACCGCCGTTTCGGCCAAGAAGCAGCGCGAGCTTGCCCGCGCCATCAAGCGCGCCCGCTTCCTCGCGCTCCTTCCCTATGTCGTGAAGTAAGGGGGTCATCATGCAAGTCATCCTTCTGGAACGCGTGGCCAAGCTCGGCCAGATGGGCGATGTCGTGGACGTCAAGCCCGGCTTCGCGCGCAACTACCTGCTGCCCCAGGGCAAGGCGCTGATGGCCTCGCCCGACAACGTCGCCCGCTTCGAGGCCCAGAAAGCCCAGCTCGAGGCGCGCAACCTCGAAACCCGCAAGGAAGCCGAAGCGCTGGCCGAGCGGCTCGACGGGCAGCAATTCGTGGTGATTCGCCTCGCTTCCGATACCGGCTCGCTCTACGGCGCCGTCACCCCGCGCGACGCCGCCGAAGCGGCCACCGAGGCGGGCTTCACTGTCGATCGCAAGCAGGTCTCGATCGCAAAGCCGATCAAGGAGCTCGGCCTGCACGAAGCCGTGGTCCGTCTGCACCCCGAGGTCGAGGTGACGATCCAGCTCAATGTCGCCCGCTCCGAGGAAGAGGCCGAGCTTCAGGCCTCCGGCAAGTCGATCCAGGAACTGGCCGCCGAAGCCGAGGCCGAGGCCGAATTCGAGATCGCCGAACTGTTCGACGATATCGGCGCCGCGGCGCAAGAGGACGAGGAACTGATCGCCAGCGATTCCGGCGCCGCCGATGAGGCCGAAGCGGGCGAAGAGGCCGGCGCGGACAGCGACGAAGCCTGAACCTTCCGGCCAGACCGCAGATAACGGGCCGCGCGGATTTTCGCGCGGCCCTTTTTGCGCCCAGTCCCGCGCCGAAACCGCTCCCCCGGCGGCCAAAGAGCTTCTGGACCCGCAGACGAAGCTCGCATACGTTGTGAGACACCCACTCGGCGCATGGATCGTCTCCGGCGGCGACATGGACGCGGCGCAAAATGGCATGCCCGGCTATTATCGCGAGGTCAGGCGCCGGGATTGCTGGAGGCCGGGATTGCTGGAGGCCGGGATTGCTGGAGGAAACCTGACTGAAGTGAGACGCTCCCGCCATATCCGCGCCCTTGCGCCCGTCGCGGGGCTGGCGATGCTCGCCGTGCTG
>JALWJU010000042.1 GCA_026997055.1 Paracoccaceae bacterium
GGACAAGCCTTGCCATGGCGCTGATTTTCAAATGGTTGCTGCGCGCCTTCATGGCCGTCTCCCTGCTGGGGCTGGCGGCGCTTCTGGCGGTCTATTTCCTGGTCGCCCGCTCCCTGCCCGACTACAGTGCCACCCGGACCCTGCCCGGGGTCGGTACCGAGGTCGAAATCGTCCGCAACAACAACAACATCCCGCATATCTTCGCCGGGCGCGACGAGGATGTGTTCTTCGCTCTTGGCTATGTCCATGCTCAGGACCGGCTGTGGCAGATGACCATGATGCGGCGCACCGTGCAGGGGCGGCTGAGCGAGCTTTTCGGGCGGCGCACGCTGAAGCTCGACGAACTCATGCGCCGGCTCGACCTTTACACCCTCGCCGAGCAGGCGGTAGCGGTCCAGGACGGCTACACCCAGCGCGCGCTGGCCTCCTATGCGGCCGGTGTCAATGCCTGGCTGGCGATCGTCAACGAAGAGGCGCTGGGGCGCGGGGCGCCGGAATTCTTCCTGTTTTCCAACAAGCTGGCGCCCTGGCGGCCGGCCGATTCCATCGCCATACTGAAGCTGATGGGCGTGCAGCTTTCGGGCCAGCTGGCCAATGAGGTGCTGCGCGCCCAGGTCTCGCTGCTGCTGGATCCCGCCCGGGTCGCCGACATCCTGCCCGATGCGCCCGGCAGCGGGGTGGCGGCGCTGCCCAGATATGCCGAGCTCCTGGATACGCCGCCTGCCGGGCTCGGCCGCTATGCCGCGATCCGCCCGGATCCGCTCTCGCCGTTCAGGGCCTTCGACATGGCCGGCGCGTCCAATGCCTGGGCCGCGGCCCCCTCGCGCTCGGCCGCCGGAGGCACGCTGCTGGCCAACGACCCGCATCTGGGCTTCACCGCCCCGACCATCTGGTACCTCGCCCGCCTCGAACTGGAAGCCGGAGGAATCATCGGCGGCACCATCCCGGGCATGCCGCTGGTGCTGGTCGGGCGGTCCGACGATTTCGGCTGGGGGCTGACCAGCGCCTACATGGACGACCAGGACCTCTTCATAGAGAAGCTGAACCCGGAAGATCCCGGCGAGGTCCTGACCCCGGAGGGCTTCCGCCCCATGCGCACCCGCCCCTCGATCCTGCGCATCAAGGACGAGCCTCCCGTAACCCTCACCCTGCAATGGACCGATAACGGCCCGGTCCTGCCCGGCAGTCACTACAATATCGCCGCCATCACGCCCCCCGGCCATGTGGCCGCGCTTTCCTGGACCCTGCTCACCGCCGAGGACCGCTCCATGAGCGCGGCGCTGAAGCTGATGCGGGCGCGCTCGGTCTCCGAGGGGCTGGCGGCGGGGGTGAATTTCGTGGCGCCGGCGCAGAATGTCACCATGGCCGACCGCGACACCATCGCGCTCAAGGTCTTCGGCGCCATGCCCAGACGAGACCCCGCCCACCAGAGCAAAGGCCGCCTGCCCAGCCCGGGCTGGCTTGCGCAGAATCGCTGGCTGGGGCTGGAAAACTATGCCGCCAATCCCGAATTCGTCGCCCCCTCCGGCGGGCTCATCGGCAATACCAACAACAAGCTGCTGGAGCGCCCCTTCCCGCTGCACATGAGCTATTACTGGGGCGATACCCAGCGGGTACAGCGCATGGAAAAGCTGCTCAGCGCGCGCGAGGTACATACGCGCGAGAGCTTCATCGAAGCCCAGCTCGACACGGTCAGCGTCTCCGCGCGCACCCTCCTGCCGCTGGTGGGGGCCAATCTGTGGTATACCGGCCCCGCCGCCCCCGAGGGC
>JALWJU010000043.1 GCA_026997055.1 Paracoccaceae bacterium
AGCACATGGTAGCGGCCGCCAAAAGTGCCGGCGCGCTCCATCGCCCAGAGGTCGGCCACGTCCTCGACCACGCATAGCTCGCCGGTGGCGCGCTTCTCGCTGGCGCAGATGTCGCAGATGTCGCTGGTGGCGATATTGCCGCAGGTCAGGCATTCGCGCGCCGTGGCCGCCACCTCGGCCATGGCCTCGGCCAGCGGGCTCAGCAGGGCCGCGCGCTTGCGGATCAGGTGCAGCACCGCCCGGCGCGCCGAGCGCGGTCCAAGGCCGGGCAGGCGCGCCATCAGCTCGATCAGCGCTTCGATTTCCGGGGCGGCACTCATGAGCGGGCAGTCGGGAAGCGGGCGGGCAGAAATTGCGAAATATTTGCCTCAAGCCCTTTCAGGCGGCCCTGCCCCCGGCCCATGCGGCTTCCCGGTTCCGCACCCATTTCACAACGGCAGCTTCATGTCCCTGGGCAGGCCCATTGCCTCGGTCAGCTTGCCCATCTCCTCCCTGCTTACCTCGGCGGCTTTCGCCTGTGCATCCTTGATCGCGGCAAGGATCAGGTCCTCGACCACCTCCTTTTCGTCGGGATTGAAGATCGAGGGGTCTATCTCCAGCCCGGTCAGAACGCCCTTGGCGGTGGCACGCGCGCGTACCAGCCCGGCGCCGCTTTCGCCGATCACCACCCGGTTGGCAAGCTCTTCCTGCAACTCGGCCACCTTGGCCTGCATGTCGGTCGCCGCCTTCATCATCTTGGCCATGTCGCCAAGGCCGCCCAGTCCTTTCAGCATCTATCCACTCCCGCTGATGTGAGGTTGCTTCCTAGATACGGGCGCGAACCGGCTTAAACAAGAGCGCATCGGAAAATGCCATGCGAGGGAGCCGCAGCGGACATTCAATCGCTCTCGAACGGGTCCCATTCCTCGTCCACCTCCGGCAGGGCCTCCTCTGCGGCGGCGGCGTTCAGCTCTTCCCGGCTGCGGATCCTGCCGATGCTGGCGCCCGGAAAGGCGGCAAGCGCGGCCTGCACCAGCGGATGCGCGCGCGCCTCTTCCTTCAGGGCTTCCCGGGCGGCATCGCGCATCTCGGCGATGGTCGCCGCCTCGGCGCCCCGCACCAGCGTCACCCCCCAGCGCGCGCCGGTCCAGTCCTGCAGGCGCCGGGCGAGGCGCTGGGCCAGGTCGCCGGGCGCGTCCGGCGTGGGGGTGAACTCGATGCGCCCCGGCGCATAGGATGCGAGCCGCAGGGTGGTCTCCACCTCGATCAGCAGCTTGACGTCGCGATTGGCGCGGATCAGTTCCACCACGTCCTCGAAGCGCGCGAAACGCGCCAGCGCGCTCTCGCCGGCCAGCGCAGGCGCAGCCTGGGCGCTCAAGCCGCGCGGAGCGCCAGCCCCCCCTCCGCCTCCACCGGCAGGCGGGGCCGGGCGCAGCGAGGCGCGCCCTTCGCCCACCGCAGGCGCGCTCCCTCCGTCAGACGCCACATTCCCGCCCCCGCCACCGGGAGCCGGGGGCGGGGGCGCATCGGCCAGCTTGCGCACCAGTTCCTCGGGGCTGGGCAGATCGGCCACATGGGTGAGGCGGATCACTGCCATCTCCGCGGCCATCATCGCGTTGGGCGCGGCGGCGACCTCTTCCAGCGCCACCAGCAGCATCTGCCACATCCGGGTCAGCGCGCGCATCGGCAGGCCCGAGGCAAAGCCCTGCCCGCGGGCGCGCTCATCCGGCGCCACGGTGGGATCGTCGGCCGCTTCCGGCGTGATCTTCACCACGCTGATCCAGTGGG
>JALWJU010000044.1 GCA_026997055.1 Paracoccaceae bacterium
GAGAAACTCCGGTGAAGGGTCTTTCCGGCAAACGGGAACCGCTCCTGCGGGCCTGCGCCGTCCGGCAAGCAGCGGGGGCTGCGGCGCCCGCCTCCGGCCGTTTCCGGCAATGCTTCGATCATGGTTCGGTCACGATCGGCCGTCGCGCCCGGGTCGGGCCGGAGGCTCAGCCCGGATCGCCTCCGGGAGCCGGCACCTGCGGGCCCTGATAGCGGACCAGGGCCTGGATCCGGGCCTGGGCTCGGTCGTAAACCGCGGAAGCGGGCGCTGGCAGGGATTCGCCAGCCCGTGGCGTATCGGGAGCGGCATGGTCCCGGCCGGAAGGCTGGCCCTCCCCCGTCCGCTCTGCGCGCCAGTCCGTTCCCGAACTCGCAGCCGTTTCGCCCGGCGGGGCCGCGGGGGCGCTGCTGCGTGCGGGGTCCGGGCGCACGGCCCTGGCATCCTCCGCCTGGTGGCGCCGGACTTCGAGGCGGGCCATGGTCTGCTCGAAATCCAGCGCCCGCTCCAGTAGCGAAACCTCGAAGGCCGGCGGCGGGCCGGCGGGCCGGTCGGGATCCTCCGGCTGCAGGCGATCGGCGGCGACGGCATCCCTGCCCGCTCCCGTCGCATCCGCCCCCGTGGCACTGTCGCCGGCCTGTTTCGGGCTGCCGGCCCCGCCGGCCGTGCGAATCAGGGCGCTGTTGGCATCGTTATGGCTCATCGGGCTCGTATCCGCCTCGGCCCGGGCAGCGGTTTCTCCGGCGTTGATCCGGTTCGGATCCGGCGGCTTGAACACCGGCAGCCGCGCAGCATGGGCGGCTTGAACCACCTGATTGAGCGGCGAAAAGATCTCCATGTTCAGCTCCTCACCCAGGGAGCCCCCACGGCGCCAGGATACTGCCGATCGGTTAGCCACAGGTTAACGCGCCGGAAAAAATGCCTTCAGGGTTAACCGCTCCTTAACACCGCGCAATAGAGCTGCTTGAGAAAGCGCGCCGCGCCCTGAAAATGCGCGTCGCCCTCGGGTGTGAGGATCGCACGCACCTGCACGTCGAAATCGGCGTAATGCTGGGTCGTCGCCCAGATCGAGAAGATCAGGTGATAGGGGTCGAGCGGCGCGATCTTGCCCGCTTCCGCCCAGCCCCGTATCACGGCGGCCTTTTCGTCCACCAGCGCCTTGAGCGGCCCCTCGATCTCTCCCATGATCCGGGGCGCGCCCTGCACGATCTCGTTGGCAAAGAGGCGGCTTTCGCGCGGCATGGTGCGGGCCATCTCCAGCTTGCGCAGCACATAGGCGATGATCTCTTCCACCGGGTCGCCGGCCGCATCGAGCGCGCGCAGGGGCTCGAGCCAGTTGTCCAGAAGCTCCTCCAGCAGCGCGCTGTGAATCGCCTCTTTCGACGGGAAGTAATAGAGCAGGTTGGGCTTGGACAGGCCGGCGGCGCGGGCGATGCGGTCCAGCGTGGCGCCGCGAAAGCCGGTCTGGCTGAACACTTCCAGCGCCGCCTCCAGTATCGCGGCGCGGTTCTTCTCCTGAATGCGGGTGCGCGGTCTTCTCTGGCTCATGCGTCCCTCCTGCCTGGGCCAGACTGCCCCTTTCGCGGGCAAAACTCAATGAGACGTTGCGTTGCCGAGGCCGCGCCCCCATTGCGCCCGCCCCGGCGGCGCGGCAATATCCGCCCATCAATGAGGAGGGTGCGACATGGTGCAGATCATCGGCTGGGGCCATACGCGCTTCGGCAAGCTTGCCGAGGGGCTCGAAGAACTGATCGTGCAGGCGGG
>JALWJU010000045.1 GCA_026997055.1 Paracoccaceae bacterium
GAAGCCGAACACCGTCCCGTCATTGCGAGTGAGACGCCAGCACCAGGCGAGCGTGGTCGTGCCGCTGTCGAGATGAAATTGAAGGGATTGGGGAAATTGCTTTGCCATTATGCGGCCTCTTGATTTGCGTATCTATTGTATTTACATTGCAAGTATCACACCCTAGGAGATTCCAATGCTGACACCGCAACCTGTTGCCCAAACGCCAAGCAAATCGCTAATCAACCTGCGTGTCACCCGACGCGACCGGGATCTGATCGATCGTGCTGCGGATGCTCTGGGTAAGAACCGCACCGAATTCATGTTGGAGGCTACGCGCCGCGCAGCCGAGGATGCGTTGCTTGACCGCAGCCTGTTCCGGCTGGACCCCGAGCGGTTCAATGCGTTTCAGGCGGCCCTTGATGCGCCGGCCAAACCGTCGGAGGCCTTGCGCAAGCTAATGGCAACCAAGGCCCCGTGGGAGGGATGAGTGCGGCTATAGCGCCCCTGCGGGTGCCGGAACTTCTTGATGAAACCCATGAGTTGGACACGTTCGACTGTGGCGCACCGAGCCTTGACCAGTGGCTGAAACGCCGCGCGCGAGGCAATCAGGCTTCCGGTGCCTCGCGCGTTTATGTCGCTTGTCGCAGTAACACCGTGGTCGGATATTACGCCCTCGCCGCCGGTGCGGTCGAGCGGGACGAAGCCCCGAGCAAGGTCCGCCGCAACATGCCGTCGCCCGTTCCCGTCATCATTCTCGGCCGTTTGGCTGTGGATAGCCGTGAACAGGGTAGCGGGATCGGCGCGGCGCTGCTCAGGGATGCTTTGCTGCGGGTGCTGAATGCGTCACAGGAAATCGGCGCGGCGGCGGTACTGGTACATGCCCTGAATGATCGGGCCAAGGCGTTCTATCTGGAGCACGGATTTGTTGAAAGCCCGATCGAGCCGCTGGTTTTGATGCTGCGCATCAAGGATATTGCCGCAGCACTTGGCGAGGGGTGAGGGGTGAGGGGTGAGGCGGGAGCCATTATCGGCGCACCTCGATCAGGGGAATGGATGTGATGGAACCAAGGCGCTCGATATCGTGGGTGACATCGAGCTGGTCGGTGTCGAAACGCACCGGCACGTCGAATTCAAAACCGGCAGAGACAATGACGCCGCTGGCCGGAGCGGTGGTGAAGGTGATCTGGCCGGTGGTCGTTTCTACCGACCAGCCGGAGGCTTGGGCGTTCCCGTCCAGCGCTACCTGTACGGTTCCGGATACCGGCTTGGTGATGTTGCGGCTCCATGTTTGCGCGCCGGATGAATAGGCTTTCACCAGCTGAAACGCGGTGGTGGTTCCATCGCCGGTGCCGATCGGCTGATCTGTTGCCGCCAGCACACCCGACGGCTGGCAGGATTTGTAATCGCCCCAATCCTTCCAGCGAAACCCGTAGAGCCGCCCGTTGCGCGCCTCGAAAAATGCCACCACGGCCGCCAGATCATCGGCGCGACGGATGCCATAGGCAGCGTCATAGCGGCGACGCGAATTGGCCCAGCTGGCATTTCGCTCCTCGTCGCCCGAGGCCAGTTCCACAATCTGGGTGCGCCGCTCGGGACCACCGCGTGCACCCCTGCTGATATTGTCGGGGAAACGGATTTCGTGGAAAGCCATTAAGATTTATCCTTGTTCATGCTTCTTATCCGAAAACCGGTTCCCGTTGATGGCCGCACTCGAACCGATGGCGTTTGGCCATCAACTCGGGAAGCCCTCACATGCCCCTCCGGCCCATGG
>JALWJU010000046.1 GCA_026997055.1 Paracoccaceae bacterium
GCGGCGGGCTTCAGCGTCGCCCCGCATGCCTTCTTCGACACCATCACCGTGGAGGTCGGCCCGCTGCAGAGAACCGTGCTCAGGCGCGCGGTGGAAGAGGGGATCAACCTGCGCCCGGTGGGTGCGGACCGGATCGGCATCACCCTTGACGAAGCCACCCGCGGCCCCACCATCGAGGCGGTCTGGCGCGCTTTCGGCATCGACGCCAGGGATGACGACTACACCCCCGAATACCGCCTGCCCGACGACCTCTTGCGCACGTCCGATTACCTCACCCACCCGGTCTTTCACATGAACCGGGCCGAGACCGAGATGATGCGCTACATGCGCCGGCTCGCCGACCGCGACCTCGCGCTGGACCGCGCCATGATCCCGCTGGGCTCCTGCACCATGAAGCTCAACGCGGCGGCCGAGATGATGCCGGTCTCCTGGCGCGAGTTTTCCATGCTGCATCCGATGGCGCCCGCCGATCAGGCCGAGGGCTACCGGGAGCTGATCGACGACCTTGCCGACAAGCTCTGCCGGATCACCGGCTACGACGCCATGTCGATGCAGCCCAATTCCGGCGCCCAGGGCGAATATGCCGGCCTGATGACCATCCGCCGCTATCACGCCTCGCGCGGCGAGGGGCACCGCGACATCTGCCTGATCCCCACCTCCGCCCATGGCACCAACCCGGCCAGCGCGCAGATGGCGGGGATGAAGGTGGTGGTGGTGAAATCGGCCGAAAACGGCGATATCGACCTCGCCGATTTCCGTGCCAAGGCCGAAGCCGCGGGCGAAAACCTCGCCGCCTGCATGATCACCTATCCTTCGACCCACGGCGTCTTTGAGGAAGGCGTGCGCGAGATCTGCGAGATCGTGCACGCGCATGGCGGGCAGGTCTATATCGACGGCGCCAATCTCAACGCCATGGTGGGGCTGGTGAAGCTGGGCGAGATCGGCGGCGATGTGAGCCACCTCAACCTGCACAAGACCTTCGCCATCCCCCATGGCGGCGGCGGGCCGGGCATGGGGCCGATCGGGGTCAAGGCGCATCTCGCGCCCTTCCTGCCCGCCGATCCGTTCACCGGCGAGGAAGGCGCGGTGGGCGCCGCCCCCTTCGGCTCGGCCTCGATCCTGCCGATCTCCTGGGCCTATCTGCTGCTGATGGGCGGCGCGGGGCTCACCCAGGCCAGCAAGATCGCGATCCTCAGCGCCAATTACATCGCCGCCCGGCTCAGGGGCGCCTATGAGGTTCTGTTTACCGGCCCCGGCGGCCGGGTCGCCCATGAATGTATCCTCGACACCCGCCCCTTTGCCGAGAGCGCCCATG
The DNA here is from genome assembly GCA_026997055.1 of Paracoccaceae bacterium. Lineage (GTDB taxonomy): Bacteria > Pseudomonadota > Alphaproteobacteria > Rhodobacterales > Rhodobacteraceae > JAAEUB01. Next base: position 1,316 of record JALWJU010000046.1, read on the forward strand.
TCAGCGTGGACGACATCGCCAAGCGGCTGATGGATGCGGGCTTCCACGCGCCGACCATGTCCTGGCCGGTGGCGGGCACGCTGATGATCGAGCCCACCGAGAGCGAGACCAAGGCCGAGCTCGACCGCTTCTGCGACGCGATGCTGGCGATCCGCGAGGAAATCGCCGCGATCGAACGCGGCGAGATGGACGGCGAGAACAACCCGCTGAAAAACGCGCCGCATACGGTGGAGGACCTGGTGGGAGACTGGGACCGGCCCTATTCGCGCGAGGCGGGCTGTTTTCCGAAAGGCAGCTTCCGGGTCGATAAATACTGGCCCCCGGTGGGCCGGATCGACAATGTCTGGGGCGACCGCCACCTGGTCTGCACCTGCCCGCCGGTTTCGGATTACGAGGAGGGGTGAGATTTCGCCGGACCTCGCCCGGCGAACCGCCGA
>JALWJU010000047.1 GCA_026997055.1 Paracoccaceae bacterium
GATCAAGCCGCCGGATTGCCTCATCCCGGCCGGGCGGTTACAAGGCCCCATGCCCGCCGCCGCCTTCAGCCATGTCCGCTACTGGGTCTTCGACCTGGACAACACGCTCTATCCCCCCGAAGCGCGTCTGTTCGAGCAGATCGAGGCGCGCATGACGGCCTGGGTGATGCAGGCACTGGGGCTCGGGCGCGCCGAGGCGGATCGGCTGCGGCGCCACTACTGGCAGAAATACGGCACCACCCTTGCCGGGCTGATGCGCGAACACGGGGTGGAGCCGGGCCCCTATCTCGGCCATGTGCACGAGATCGACCTGAGCGATCTGGAGCCGGCGCCGGATCTGGCGGCGCGGATCCGGGCGCTGCCGGGGCGGCGGATCGTCCATACCAATGGCTCGGCCCCCTATGCGCAACGGGTACTGGAGGCGCGGGGGCTGGGAGGGGTTTTCGATGCGGTCTATGGGATCGAGCATGCGGATTTTCATCCCAAGCCGGAGCGTGCGGCCTTCGAGGCGGTATTCGGTCGTGAGCGGCTGGAGCCGGCGCGCGGCGCGATGTTCGAGGACGATGCGCGCAACCTGAAGGTGCCTCATGCGCTGGGCATGCGGACGGTGCATGTGGCGCCCGCACCGGAGAGGGCGGGGCATGTGCAGCACCACGCGCGTGACCTGGGCGGGTTCCTCTCTCTGTTATCAGGTGATTGCTTGTGAGGGGCAGGATATTGTTTCTGCACGATTTTAGGAAATCAATTGCGACATCTGACCGCTGAGACGCAAATGCGCATGTAAATCTTAACCCTTTTGCCTCCATAAAGGGCGTCAATGTGATCAATGACATGCGAACAGGAGAGCGTCATGGACATGAGCCGACATGCAAGCCTTGCCGAAGCCGGGAAGGAGGCGAGCGCGACGGAAAGCCGGAGCGAAAGAGGCGAAAGGGGGCAGGCTGCGCTGATTCTGGCGATGGTCGCCCTGGGCGTGGCCGGGCTGGCGGTTTCGGGCTATTTCTTCGGCATCGTCGGCGTCACCCTGCCGATTCTCGCCACGGTGCCGGTGCTCTTCGTGATGCTGGTGCTGATTGCGCGCGGCTGAGCCGGCGTGGGGGCGGGCTCGGACACGGGCTCAAATCGAATAAAATAATACGGGGCGCGGGCTCAAAACACCCGGTTCAAAACACCCGGTCGAGCGCGCGCTTCAGCCGGTCGAGCGTCGCTTCCACATCGGCGAGCTTGTCGAGCCCGAACAGGCCGATGCGGAAGGTGGAGAAGTCCTCGCCCTCGTCGCACATCAGCGGCACGCCGGCGGCTATCTGCACCCCGTGTTCGGCGAAGGCCCTGCCGCTTCTGATATCCGGATCGGACGTATAGGCGACCACCACGCCGGGGGCTTCGAATCCTTGGGCCGCGACCGAGCGGATGCCGCGGGCGGCCAGTTCCGCGCGCACCTTGCGCCCGAGTTCCCACTGGGCGGCGGCGAGCGTGTCGAAGCCGGCTTCGCGCGCCTCCTGCATCGCCCCATGCAGGGCGCGCAGGGCGTCGGTGGGCATGGTGGCGTGATAGGCGTGGCCACCCGCCTCATAGGCTTCCATGATCGCGAGCCACTTGCCGAGATCGAGGGCAAAGGAGGTGGAGGCGCGCGCCTTTGCCATGTCGCGGGCGCGCTCGTTGAGCATCACCATCCCGGCCGAGGGCGGGGCGGACCAGCCCTTTTGCGGTGCCGAGATCAGCACATCGACGCCGGTCTCCCGCATGTTGAC